>JBGTIA010000725.1:0-2113 GCA_041745835.1 Ilumatobacteraceae bacterium
GAGGCCCACGCGCGGCGGCTCGGCCGCGCGTAGGTCGGGTCAGGCCGGGCGCGTCGAGCGCAGAGGCTTGCTGACCTCGCGCAGGACGTCGAGGATCTCGCGATAGCTCTGGATCACGCTGGTCTCGTAGTAGGTGATGCCGTGGTCCTCGCAGAACGCGCGGATGATCTTCTGCGCTTTGCGCAGGTGGATCCGCCCCATGGTCGGGAACAGGTGGTGCTCGATCTGGTAGTTGAGCCCGCCGTACCAGAAGTCGACGATCGGCGACGCCTTGACGTTGCGCGCGGTGAGCACCTGCTTGTGCAGGAAGTCGTACTCGTCCTCGGGGTGGATCAGGAGCATGCCCTTGTGGTTCGGGGCGAAGACCGAGGCGAGGTACGCGCCGAAGAAGGCCTGCTGGATCAGGATGAAGACGATCGCCAGCGGCCAGGGCAGCGCCCAGAACACGATGCCGAGACCGACCACGTGGTGCAGCGCGAACATCCCCCACTCGAGGTTCCGGTACCGCCACGTGGGCTCGCGAAGCAGCCACTTGATCGTCTCGGAGCGCAGGTGCAGCGACTGCAACAGCAGGACCGGGAAGAACCAGACGTGCTGGTGTCGGACGATCGCGCGCGCGATCCCCTTCTTCTCGAGCGCGTCCTCTTCGGAGAAGGCGAGCACCGGAATGTCGATGTCGGGGTCGAGGTCGACCGCGTTGGGATTGGCATGGTGCGCGTTGTGCTTCTCGAGCCACCAGCCGTAGCCCATGCCGATGAGCAAGGTGGTGTGGATCAGCCCCGCCACGTCGTTCTGGCGCGGGGTCGCGAACGCCTGACGGTGGCCGGAGTCGTGGGCGATGAAGCCGAACTGACCGAAGACGAAGCCGAGGAACAGCGCGTTGATCACCTGCACCCACCAGAGGTCGGTGGCGAACAGCACGCCGATCCCGATGGCGAGGAGGACGGCGTTCAGCGCCATCTTGGCGAACAGGTAACCGGGCGCCTTGGTCAACAAGCCCGCGTCCTTGATGCGCTGCTTGAGCTCGCCGTAGGCGTCGCGCGGTTTGCCGCCGGAACGGGTCGTCTTGGACGGGGTGGCGATGGAGGGGGTGGGGTTCGTGGTCTGGTTCATGGAGAACTCCTGCGCTGCTGCCCACCTAGCGTACCCGACGTGCATGAGTATGGATGCACATGAGTACGGCGCCCGACCCGAGGGTCGAGCGCCGAAGACGTCAGAGGGGGTGGAGCGGGGTCAGTAGCGGTCGCGCGAGCTGCCACCCATGGCGGGGGCCGCGCTGCGGAGCACCTTGACCTGCTTGGCCTGCGGGCCCTTGGCGCCCTGCTCGACCTCGAACTCGACTTCGTCGCCTTCGTTCAGCGAGCGGTAGCCGTCGCCGGTGATCGCGGAGAAGTGGCAGAAGACGTCCTTGCCGCCGCCCTCGACCGCGATGAAGCCGAACCCTTTTTCGTTGTTGAACCACTTGACAGTTCCGGTAGCCATTGTCGTACCTATCTTCCTTGAGCCGCCATGGTGTCCATGGCGTTCATCACATACCGATGCGCGCGTTGCGACACCGGGTCTCGGGAACGAGAGCGCTTTGGCTGCCATCCAGGGACGACCGAACGTTACACGCTGCGCAGCGGTGCGTCAAGTGGGCGTGGACATGGGGACCCGCGATCCGATCGTAGGTCGCCGCGATGCCGCCCACCGACGCGCGGGGCGCGGTGGTCTAGGCTTCGGCATGCGAACCCTGAAGCGCGTCCTCGTCGGCCTGCTCGTCGCCCTCGTGGCGGTGGTCGCGGCCATCGCCATCTCCATCCCCGTCGACCGCTGGCTCGCACGCGGGAACGTGGAGCGGCTCGCCAACGCGACGTTCGCCGGGCCCGTGGGCCCCCTCCACGCGTACGTCGCCGTCCCGTGGGAGGGGGAGGGACCGTTTCCGCTGGTCGTGATGATCCACGAGTTCTGGGGGTTGGACGCCGCCACCATCGGCAAAGCCGAGCTGCTCGCCGAGGACGGCTACGTCGTCGTCGCGCCCGACCTGATGCGCGGGCGCACCACCCGATGGCTGCCGAGTGCCATCTGGCAAACGCTCCGCACCCCGGACGAGCGCGTGCGCGCGGACCTCGAC
>JBGTIA010000726.1:0-3644 GCA_041745835.1 Ilumatobacteraceae bacterium
CCTGACGTCTCCGACGACGACCGGGCACGGCTGGACGTCGCCGACGAGCTGACCGACCGTCTGCTCGTGCCGACGATCGAGACGCTCACCGACGCCCAGCGCGACGCCTTCGTCACCGGCGTCGAGCTGATCGGCGCCCACCTCGCCTGACCGTCAGCGCCCGGACACGGTCCTCTGGGGTCGGGTCCAGGAGGACCGGTGAGCGAAGCGACGGCATTTGGGCGGTTCGCTCATCGCAACGCATCATCGGAACGTTCTGGCGCGGAGCTCGCATTGCGGACAGAATCTGTCCGCAATGGGGAGGATGATCGGAACCTGCCGGCACCGACGATGGAGTGTCGGACCGACGAACGGGAGACGAACATGACCATCCAAGACCACCCTCGGGCCCGGCGGTCGGCGCGATGAGCGCGATCAATGCCGTCGGCCTGCGCAAGACCTACGGCCACGGCGACGAGGCGGTGGACGCCGTTCGCGGTGTCGACCTCGATGTGGCTGCTGGTGAGATCTTCGGCTTTCTCGGCCCGAACGGTGCCGGCAAGTCGACCACGGTGCGGATGCTCACGACCTTGATGACGTTGAGCGGTGGCACCGCGTACGTCGCCGGCGTCGATGTGGCTCGTGATCCCGACAGCGCACGTAACAAGATCGGTGTGGCATTGCAGGAAGCGGGCCTCGACGACCGCCAGACAGGCCGGGAGATCCTGGTGCTGCAGGGCCGGTTGTTCGGGATGTCACGCGACGACGCCGCAGCTCGAGCTCAGGAGTTGCTGGAGCTGGTCGATCTGCTCGATGCGGCCGATCGGCGGGTCAAGGGTTACTCGGGCGGCATGAAGCGGCGCCTCGACCTGGCGTCGGCGTTGGTGCACGAACCGGAGATCTTGTTCCTCGACGAGCCGACAACCGGGCTGGACCCGGCGAGCCGGATCACGGTGTGGGACGAGGTGCGTCGGATCAACCGCAACGGCACCACCGTGTTCCTGACGACGCAGTACCTGGAGGAGGCCGACCAGTTGTGCGACCGCCTCGCGATCATCGACGACGGACGCATCATCCGCGAGGGAACCCCGTCGTCGCTCAAGCAGGAACTCCGCGACCGTCGAGGTCTCGACAGCGACCCGACGCTCGACGACGTGTTCCTCGACGCAACCGGACGAAACCGCGACCGTGTCGCGGGCGAAGTGAAGGAGATCTGACATGACCGTCATCACGCGAACCACTCAACCCGATGCACCGGCGGCACCGCGCTCGACGGCCGCTCGTGACTCGCTGATCCTCGGCGGACGTGCCATCCGAGAGGCCTTGCGCACACCGGACTCGTTGCTGCCAACGATGTTCATCCCGCTGTTCTTCTTGGTGGTGAACGTCGGCCAAGCCGCACGGATCTTCCCGGCGGAGGGCACCCCGTTCCTCGAAGGTCAGAACTACGGGGCGTTCCAACTCCCGGCGTCGCTGCTGCTGTCGGCGTCGTTCGGTGGGGCGGCGCTCTACCTCGTGGAGGAGATCGAAGGCGGATACTTCGACAAGCTTCGCGCCACGCCGATCTCGCGCATGGCGCTCGTGCTCGGACGGCTGTACGCCGAGTTCGTCAAGACCCTCGCGGTCGCCACTGCCATGGTCGTGATCGCGTTGCTGTTCGGCATCCGCATCGAGTCCGGCTTCGCCGGGTTCCTGGTGCTCATTGCCATGGTCGCCCTGTGGGCCATGGTGTTCAGCGGGTTCATGCAGCTCATCTCGCTCAAGACACGAAGTGCGGCCGCCACACAGGGAGCCAGCATGATCTTCTTCCCGCTGCTGTTCCTCACGCCGAACTTCGTGCCACGCGATCAGCTCACACGTCCGATGGAGATCGCAGCGACGCTGAACCCGGTCACCTACATCATGGAAGCGGCCCGCTCACTCATCCTCGTCGGATTCGACGGGGCTGCGCTGGCGAAAGGTTTCGGCGTCATCGCCGTGACCATGACCATCATGCTCGCCCTGAGTGTTCGGATGATCAACTCCTACGACTGATGCGTCGCCACCGATGACCGACCCGACCGCTCGCGTCCTCGAGCTGCTCAACCTGCTGCAGACCCACCGTCACTGGAAGGGTGGTGAGCTAGCGGAGCGGCTCGGGGTCAGCGAGCGCACCGTGCGTCGCGATGTCGACCGGTTGCGCCAACTCGGGTATCCGGTCGACGCCGGCACCGGTGTCGACGGCGGCTACCGCCTCGCCGTGGGCACGCACGTGCCACCGATGATGTTCGACGACGACGAGGCGATCGCCCTGGTCGTCGGCCTTCGCAGCACGGCCGTCTCGGCGATCGACGGGATCCAGGACGCCTCGGTGGCGTTGATGGCGAAGCTCGATGTGATCCTGCCCGATCGACTTCGTCGCCGGGTCGATGCGTTCCGGACGAGCATGGAGGTGATGAGCTGGTCGCCGGGCGGCATGACGGTGTCGCCCGACTCGCTGACGGTCCTCAGCCAGGGATGCCGTGATTGCGAGGAGGTGCGCTTCGACTACGCCCGCCGCGACGGCGAGGAGTCGAGGCGGCTCGTTCACCCCCATCAGCTGGTGTCGGCCGGGCGGCGGTGGTATCTCGTCGCCTGGGACGTGCGCCGCAGCGACTGGCGGACGTTCCGTGTCGACCGGATGGAATCGCCTGCGCTGGCCGGCGCCCGGTTCGAGCGGCGCGAGGTTCCCGGAGGTGACGCTGTGGAGTTCGTGCGCCGGGGTCTGCGCTCTGCCATCACCTCGGCGCGCGCCTCGGTGCTCGTCCACGCCACACCTGCAGAGATCGACGGCCTGCGCCGGTGGCTCGACGCCGAGTTCGAGAGGATCGACGACGCCCACACCCGCCTGCACCTCCAGGCGGACTCCGACGAGTGGCTGGCGTCGATGATCGCCATGCTGGCCACACGTTGCGCGATCGAGATCGAGGACGCCACCGAATCGGTGCGCGCGTTGGTGACCGACACCGCCGCACGACTGGCAGCCGCTGGCGAGCGATGAGCGAAAAGACAGCATGCGGGCGGTCCGCTCATCGCTGCCCTCAGTTGACGGCGGCGCGCTCGGCTTCGTAGCGGGCGGTCGCCTGCTCGACGGCCAGCATCTGTTTGTCGGCCAACTCGGGACGGTTCGCTCGTGCCCGCTCGGCGGCACCGATCAGGCTGTCGACCCCACCCTGGAAGCGCGGCATCACGTGACGGGCGAACAGCTCGTAGCTCCGCTTCGTTGCCTCCGGCGTCGCCCAGTTGTGCGACAGCGTGAGATAGGCGCCGAAGCCCCCGTTGGATTGCTCCACCAGTTCCTCGATCTGGGCGACCGCCTGGTCGGGCGTGCCGATCACACCCAACCCGGCGTTGACGAAGTCGATCATCTCGTCGACGTCGCCACCCTCCACCGCCATCTGTGGGAACGCCGCGACGTTCTGGAAGTAGCGGAACCACTGCTCGATGCCGTAGGCCACCTCGGCCCGCGCCTCGGCCTCGGTCTCGGCCAGGTGCATCAGACCGACGAGACGCCACTGCGAGCGGTCGGCCTGGTGCCCGTGTTGCGCCGCTACCTCCTCCTGGATCGACCAGTGGTGCGCCAGGACGTCCATCCCGATCGCCAGCGTGGCGCCGAGCGACAGCACGCCGGCGCCGTACTTGCCGGC
>JBGTIA010000727.1:0-5855 GCA_041745835.1 Ilumatobacteraceae bacterium
CGTAGAGGTGGTCGTTGCACCCCATCACGATGTTCAGCACGCTGTCGTCCTTCACCGGAGCCGCAACGATCACCATGCGCACTCCGCGATCGAAGTACGGCGCCAACAGCTCGGCGGTGCGGAACTTGCCGGAGCACTCCAACACGATGTCGACGTCGGCGGCCTGCCACGGCACGTCGCCGGGCGACTCGAACGACGAGTAGCCGACCGCCGCTCCGTCGATCTCCAACTGATCGTCGCTCACCGAGACCGAGCCGGCGTAGCGCCCGTGGACCGTGTCGAACTCGAGCAGGTGCGCAGCCGTTGCAACGTCGGCGAACGGCTCGTTGACATGGACGAGTTCGAGTTCAGGTCGATCGCGCAGTGCTCGCACGACCAGCCTGCCGATGCGGCCGAACCCGTTGATGGCGACGCGAGTACTCACCGCTGCGCGTCCGCGGTGAGATCGAGTCCGAGCGAGGCGATCAGCGACTCCACGCGAGTGCGGACGTCGTCGCGAATCTCGCGCACGACCTCGATCGGCTGCCCCAATGGGTCAGGCAGGTCCCAGTCCTCGTAGCGCTTGCCCGGATACACCGGACATGCGTCACCGCATCCCATCGTCACGATCACGTCGACGGCTCGCGCAATCTCGTCGGTCCACGGCTGCGGCAGCTCTGATCCAATGTCGATCCCGACCTCGGACATCGCCAGGACCACCGCCTCGTTCAGCCCGATCCCCGGGTCGGTGCCGCCGGAGAAGACGTCGGCCCGGCGGCCGGCGAGCTGCCGAAGCCAGCCCGCTCCCATCTGCGACCGGCCGGCGTTGTGGACGCACAGGAACAGCACTGCGGGCTTGCCCCCGGAGCCGAACTCGATCCGAGCGAGCGCACGGAGGCGGTCGCGGGTGAGTCGCTCGATCAGGAGCGGCAACCACCGCGTGAACTTGGCTGTCGAGTGCAACAGTTCCTGGGAGTCGAGCATGTACCGCTCGATGGTCTCCACGTTGAAGGTTCCGTCGAACTCCTGTCGCAATCGTTCCGCCCCCTGGCGGATCAAGAAGATCTGCTCGGTCGTGAGCTCGATCCTGTCGTCGGTCATCGGTGGTCCTCTTCTCGGGTTGGCGTCTCAGGTGGCGACGGCGCGGATGCGGTCGTCGAGTTCGGTGATCACGGCGTCGAAGGCCCCAGCGCGACCGTCCTCGACCGGATCACGCAGCGACCAGTGCCACCAGCGCGCGCCCGGATCGAGTTCCTCGTGCGCCTGATCGCACACGGTCACGACGAGATCGGCGAGATGGTCGGTATCGAGCAACCTGGGCTCGGCGCGGCTCAGATCCAGCCCGGCTCTGGACGCCGCCGCCACGGCGCCGGGGTGGACACGATCGGCGGGATGCGTGCCGGCAGACGTCGCCTTCCCGCCGGTGCGCGCGGTCCACAACGCTGCTGCCAGCTGCGAACGTGCGGAGTTGTGACTGCACACGAACATGACGGCCCCTGCGGGCCTGGCCGTGGCGACGCCGAGTCGGGCGAGCGGTTCGCGTACGAGGCGCACGTAGCGACGTCGGCGGTCGCCCGCCGACACGAATCGCTCGATCAACCCCACGCCTTCGAGGACGTCGAGATGATGCGCGAGGAGATTGGTGGGCATCGAGAGCCGGGTTGCGAGCTCCGTCGGCGAACGATCGCTGACGGCGAGGTCCTCGACGATCGCCAACCGCACGGGTTCACCGAGCGCGGCGTGCACCGCCGCACGCTCTGAGACCGAGTCCATGCCGACGAGTCTAGACACTCAGTCTTTGTTGATTCAATCCACATTGAGTGAATTTACCCGGTGTTCACCATCACCCGGTGTTCACCATCACCCGGTGTCGACCAGGGCTTCACCAACGGCGGCCAGTCGCTGCGGACGAAGGCGGAACCACGCCCACTTGCCCCGCTGCTCGCGCTCGAGCACGCCCGCCTTCACCAGCAACGACAGATGGTGACTGACCGTGGGTTGAGTGCGATCGACCAACACCGGCAGATCGCACGCGCATACCTCTCCCGACTCGGCGGTCCCGATGATCGACACGAGTCGCAACCGCACCGGGTCGGCGAGCGCCTTCAACACCTCCGCCATGTCGGCGGCCTGCTCCTCGTCGAGCGCAGCCCGCAGCAGCGGCGCGCAGCAGCGTTCGGACTCTTCGGGGACGCGCAACGTCTTCACAGAATTCATATTGACGGATGTCGAAGGGATTTACTAACATATCGACGGTTATCGAAGTGTCGACCGGATCGCCGGTCGAACCCACCCTCACAGGAGACCCCGACATGCGTCTGCAACTCGCCCTCAACGTCGACGATCTCGATCAGGCGATCGAGTTCTACAGCAAGATGTTCGGCACCCAGCCCGCCAAGACGAAGCCCGGCTACGCCAACTTCGCCATCGAGAACCCGCCGCTCAAGCTCGTGCTGTTCGAAGGCGCCGGCAAGTCCGGCTCGATCAACCACCTCGGCGTCGAGACCGACACTGCAGCCGAAGTCGTCGCCGCCGAAGCCCGCCTCGCGGACTCCGGACTCGAGACCACCGGGGTCGACGACACCGTCTGCTGCTACGCCGAGAAGACCGAGACCTGGGTGCACGCGCCCGACGGCAACCGGTGGGAGTGGTACGTGAAGCACGGCGACACCGAGCAACTCGCGAACATCGTGGTGTCCACCAGCAACCGCACCTCGTCCGGCTGTTGCGGCTGACGATCTGAACGTCCGCAGGCGGCCGTTTCAACGACCCAGCGCCAACACCGCAGCGCGCAGGTCGTCGAATGGCGGATCAGGTGGGGACGGTCCGCAGCCTGAGCACCGATCGGTAGACCGCTACGTACTCGTCGACCATGCGGGACACGTCGAACCGTTCGACGGCGGAACGCCGGATTGCTGACCGGTCGAGCGTCGCCACGGCGGAGGTGGCGGCGACGGCACCGTCGACATCGGTGACGAGGAAGCCAGTGCGTCCCTCGTCGATGATCTCGGGCATCGAGCCACGTGAGTACGCGATCACCGGTGTGCCGCACGCCAGCGCTTCGACGACGCTGTAGCCGAAGGGTTCGTCGAAGTCGATCAGGTGGAGCAGGGCGTGCGCTTCGCCCAGGGTCCGGCACCGGCCGGACGAATCGACGGCACCGAGGTAACGGATCTGTTCGCCGTCGATGTGGGGTTCGACCTCGTTGCGGAAGTAGTCCTGATCCTGGATGATGCCGGCGATGTCGAGCCGTCGGCCGCTCCGGCGGGCCACCTCGATCGCGTGGACGGTGCCCTTGTCCGGGTGGATACGACCGAAGTAGACGAGGTGCTCTCCGACCTCGTCGGCGCACGCGAACGCCCCGGTGTCGATGCCATGGTGGACCGTGGCGGCGTAGCGAAGGAGCGGGTGTCGATCGCTGTCGCTGATCGCCACGAAGTCGGTGGTCGCGTCGTAGCGCTCGTAGACCGGCACGATCTGCGCCGACGAGAACCCGTGGATCGTCGTGACCACCGGCGTGTCGACGAGCCCCGAGTACGTCAGCGGGAGGAAGTCGAAGCCGTTGTGGATGATGTCGAACTCGCCGGCACGCTCGAAGACCGACGCGATATGCATGCACTCGGCGACCTTGGGGTCGATCGAGGGGTCGTCGGACCAGCCGCCAGGACTGGTGGCGGCGAGCGTCGCAGACGTCAGCGAGTCGGCGGTGGCGAACAGCGTGACGTCATGGCCGGCGGCCACGAGTCCTTCGGTGAGCAGCGAGGCGAACTGCTCCCAGGGTCCGTAGTGCCGCGGTGGCGTTCGCCACGCAAGCGGTGCGAGCACTGCAATGCGGAGCCGTCCGTCGGGGTCGCTGGCTTCGGTTTGGCAGGTGATCGGACCAGGGTACGACCCTTTGCGGTTCTCGCCCCCGGTACGCTGAAATCAGTCCTTCGTGGACGAGTGCGCCGCACTTGCGACCGCACCGACGCAAGGAGATCAGATGTCCACCACGATCACACCGGTCCCTCAGGGATCATTGGCCGAACCGGCCGTTCGCTCGTTCGGCATGCTCTCCACGTTCCCACCCACGCCCTGCGGCATCGCCACGTTCGCCGCCGCGCTCAGCGCCGGCCTCGTCGCGAATGGTTCGACGGTCGACGTCGTGCGCTTGGGCAATGCACAGCCCCTCGAGGATCCGCTCGTGGTGGCAGCGCTCGGCGACGGGTCGAGGGCGAGGCGTGCGCTGTGCGCCGACGCACTGAACTCCACTGATGTCGCGATCGTTCAGCACGAGTACGGGGTCTACGACGGACCCGACGGCAGCGACGTTCTCGGGCTCATGGAGGAGCTGGTAGTTCCGGTGGTGCTCATCGCTCACACCGTCGTCAGCGCACCGTCAGCCGGCCAGCGATCGGTGCTCGAACGGGCCTGCGCGCTGGCGGACACGGTCGTCGTGATGACGGCCACCGCCCGCGAGCGGCTGCTCGCCGGATTCCACGTCGACGCCGACAAAGTGATCGTGATCCCCCACGGTGCCGCCACGCCTCCGGCGTCCACTGCGATCGACACGCCAGGTGAGTCGCCGGTCCTGGACGCCGACACCGACGACGACACCAGCGTGCCCCACCGTCCGCGCCTGCTGACGTGGGGACTGCTCGGTCCGGGCAAGGGGATCGAATGGGCGATCGATGCCTTCGCACTGCTCGACGACCTCGATCCGGCACCGACGTACAAGATCGCTGGCGCCACGCACCCGAAGGTCCGCGAACGGACCGGCGAGGCCTATCGGGAGATGCTCATCGATCGCGCCCAGCGCAGCGGGTCCGGATCGAGGATCTCGTTCGACGATTCGTACCGGAACCTCGAGTCACTGACCGACCTGATCCGTTCAGCGGATCTCGTGGTACTGCCCTACGACTCCGCCGATCAGGTCACGTCCGGGGTGCTGGTGGACGCAGTTGCTGCCGGACGCCCCGTCCTCTCCACGGCATTCCCTCACGCGATCGAGCTGCTCGCAAGCGGCGCCGGCATCGTCGTGCCACAACGCGATCCCGCCGCGCTGGCTGCCGCGATCCGGTCGGTATTCGACGACCCCGATCGTGCGAGCGCCATGGCGGCCGAAGCGCGTCGACTGGCCCCGGAGCTCTCGTGGGCAGCCGTGGCTGCCCGCTACGGCGCGGTCGGAGCCGGACTCCTCTGCGAAGGCCCGGTGTCGGCATGAGTTCGATGCTGATGGCTTCACCGCTGGCTCCGGCGCCCCGACGGGTGATGCTCCCCGCATGGCGGCACGTGCTGACGATGACCGACTCGATCGGGTTGTTCGAGCACGCCGACCACGCCGAGCCCCGACGCGAGGAGGGCTACTGCACCGATGACGTGGCACGACTGCTGATCGCGATCGTCCGGGAACCCGATCCCGGCCGTGAACTCAGCGCACTCGCCAGGGTGTGCTTCCGCTTCCTCGTCGACGCGCAGGGCGTCACCGGTCGGGTCCGCAATCGCAGGAGCGTCGACGGGCGCTGGCACGGCCGTCGCGGCGTCGAGGACTGCTGGGGTCGTAGCGTCTGGGCCTTCGGCACTGCTGCTCGTACGGCTACCGACAGCGGTATGCGGGAGAGTGCGGCCTCGTACTTCGGACATGCCGTCGGGCAGCGCTCACCCCATCGCCGGGCGATGGCGTTCGCGGCCATCGGCGCAGCGGAACTCCTCGCTGCCGAGCCGCACGACGCACGGGCCCGACAACTGCTCGCAGACGCCGTCGTCAGCATCGGACCACTCGGCGACGATCCGACCTGGCCGTGGCCGGAACCGCGGCTCTCCTACGCCAACGCCGCGATCGCCGAAGCCTTGATCGCCGCCGGACACCTCCTTGGGCGCGACGACGTGCTGGCCGA
>JBGTIA010000728.1:0-5518 GCA_041745835.1 Ilumatobacteraceae bacterium
CGGCCGGACCAGCGGCGGCGAGTGCGACGATCTCGGCGTGTCGACCACCGGGCGGTTCGGTGGCGCCGACGCCCACGATCTCGTTGTCTCGAGCGATCACGGCGGCACCGACCCACGGATTCGGCGACGTCGTCGCACGTACCGCGGCCGCTGCTGCGATCGCCGTGGTCATTGCGTTGGTGACTGCTGTGGTGTCGTCGATCGTCATGTGGTCCATCCGTGCGTACGGGGTGCGTGCGCGTACGGGAACATGACGACGACGGTCAGCGCCCGGTGCGGACGCGGACCACTGTCGTGGCGACCTGCTCCCATCCGGACTGTGACCGTCGGCCCCGGAGTTCCACCGGATCGGCCCCCCGACCGGAGTCGAGGGGTTCGCGGGCTTTCACCGCCGGTTGGGACTTCCACCCAACCCCGCAGGTATTCAGTTGTGGCAATGACGCTAGCGCTGCGACGTGGCCCCCGCCGCCTCGAGTGCCACCTTCCCCCCGCCGCCCACCCCCGGTCCCCCTCGGTCACCCGAGCGATGAGCGACACGCCGGTAGTCGGGCGGTTGGCTCATCGCCTACGGGGGGTTCGTTGCAGCGATGAGCGACACGCCGCCATTCGGGCGGTTGGCTCATCGCCTACGGGAGGTTCGTTGCAGCGATGAGCGACAGGCCGCCATTCGGGCGGTTCGCTCATCGCTCAGAGTGGAGTGGGTGCCGCTGAGTGCCGCCGGGTGGAGTGGTTCGCGGGTGGAGTGGTTCGCGGGTGGGCTCAGGAGAGGTGACGGCCGCAGTGGGGCCAGGGGCTCGCGCCGCGCTCGCTGTAGAGCGCCCAGGCGACCGCGTCCTGGTCGGCCGGGGACGCAGCTGCGGGGTCGACGCCGACGAGGTAGGGCGCGTGGCGCTCGGCGACCGAGTCCCAGGTGGGCCGATCGAACTGGTATGCGCCGCGGTACTTGCCCGACGGGTTGGTGACCGTGTAGCTGCCACCCGACTCGCACTCACGGAGGGCAGCCCACTGTTCGGCACTCGGGCCGGGAGGCAACACCGGGATGGGCAGTGCGGCGGTCGACAGCCCGAACGCCTCGAGCATCGACCGATGCGCGTGATGCGTTGCGTGCGTGTACCAGCCGTCGGCCACGATGCCCAGCACCTGTTGCAGCGCCACCACGCGTGGACCGCGCTCGTCCCACACGTAGGCGCCGGTCAAGATGGCGGTGGTCGGATCGACGATGCGTTCGGCGACTGCCAGGGGTGCCACGGCAACGGGTGCGTCGATGGTCGCTCCGAGGTCGGCAACCGCCGGGATCGGGACCTCTACAGGCTGGGCGAGTCGACGCTCTGGCTCGGAGGCCGTGTCGTCGTCGAGTGCCTGCGCGACGAGCGGCGTGCCGACGATGGCGAGCACCGCTGCGATCAGCGCCAGGGATCGACGCACGGTGCGACGCGGCTGGGTCTGGTGGTGGGGGTGGGTGTTGGGGGTCATGACGCTCCTTGGCAGCGGGGACCACTTCAGGTCCGCACGGCTTGTCGGCGCTGAGCGCCTGGCCTGGTGTTCGTGACCGATGATGTTACGGATTGATGACGAAAAGGTGTCGGCGACGTGACGAGCCATCCGTCACACCCTCGACCCGGCAACCGGCACCGACTCCTCACCGTCGGTGCCGCGCTCGCAAGTGGTGAGCGACCCGCCCGAATGGCGACACGTCGCTCATCACTCGGAGGCGCGCCCCCGGACCGATGAGCCAACCGCCCGAATGGCGACACGTCGCTCATCGCTACCGGGTGAACGGGCCGAGCGATGAGCCAACCGCCCGAATGACGACACGTCGCTCATCGCTCGGTGGATCGTCTTGGGCCTACGTCGCGTACCGTCGGGTCATGACCCGACTCACGGCAAGCGACGGACACGAATTCGACGCCCACGAGGTGCATCCGGACGGTGCGTCGGCCTCGATCGTGATCGTGCAGGAGATCTTCGGGGTCAACGCGCACATCCGCTCGGTGGTCGACCGGTACGCGTCGTTCGGCTACCGGGCGATCGCGCCGGCGCTGTTCGACCGCGGCGAGCGGGGCGTCGAACTCGACTACGACGACGCCGGCCGCACCCGCGGGATCGAGCTCGTGATACCGATCGCGTTCGACGCAGCGATGCTCGACGTCACCGCCGCCGTCGACCACGTCGCCGAGACCGGCCCCGTTGCGGTGATCGGCTACTGCTTCGGCGGAAGCGTCGCGTGGATCGCTGCATGCGACCTCCCGATCGCCGCCGCCGTCGGCTACTACGGCGGCCAGATCCACGGAATGATCGACCGTCAGCCGAAGGCGCCGACGATGCTCCACTTCGGCGAGCTCGACCACGGGATCCCGCTCGACCAGGTCACCGCAATCGCTAGCGCCCACCCCGACGTCCCGGTGCACGTCTACCCCGGCGCCGATCACGGCTTCAACTGCGACGCCCGCGCAACCCACGACGCCCGCTCGGCGGCGATCGCGCTCGGCCGCACCCTCGAGTTCCTGGCGACGCACGGTGTGACTCCGTAACCGGTCCTCTGGGGTCGGGTCCGGGAGGACCGGTCAGTGCTTGTGAAGCACCTTCTCGCGGAAGATGCGCGGGCTGTAGGCGGTGAGGACCACATCGGTGTGGGCCCGCACCGATGCCGATCGGGGGAAGCCGAGGAACGGTCCGAGCTCGCCGAAGTACTGGTCCGGGCCGAGATGGTTCAGCCGTTCCTCGCCGCCGTCGGCGAGGACACGAATGACGTCGACCTCCCCGGTCTTGACCACGTAGACGAGGTCCGCCGGGTCACCCTGCTCGAAGATCGACTCGCCAGCAGCGAACGTCACGTCGTGGGTCGGCCGTTCCTCGTGCTGGTCCGGCGGGACCATGTGCACGATCCGATCGGCGATCGGCACCAGCCGCGCATCGTGCGTCGACACCACGATCATCCGGCCGTCATCGCGAAGGCCCTGCAGCAACCGGATGATCGCCTCGGCCTGGATGTGATCGAGGTTTGCGGTGGGCTCGTCGGCGAGCAGCAGCGGCGGATTGTGACCGAGGCCCCGAGCTACCGCCACTCGCTGCATCTGGCCGCCCGACAACCGGCTCGGCAGATGATTGGCCCGGTCGGCCAGCCCGACCTGTTCGAGCAGCTCGTCGGCGCGGGCGAACGACTCCTTGCGGTCGTGTCCCGTCAACGTCAGCGGCACTGCGATGTTCTCTCGTGCGGTGAGCGACGGGATCAGGTTGAACGCCTGGAAGACGAACCCGATGTCGTCGCGCCGGTAGGCGTCGAGCTGCTTGCCCCGCATCGCAGTGACATCGACGTCGCCGAGCCGGATCGTGCCCGAGGTCGGCGTCAGGATGCCACCGAGACACGACAGCAGCGTGGTCTTGCCGCAGCCGGACGGCCCGAGCAGCACGACGAGTTCACCCGCCTGCGCCTGGAACGACAGGTTGTCGAGCGGGCGGATGGCGTAGCCGTCGTGGATGAACTCCACGACGAGGTCGCTGACGATGAGTGGTCCGACGGTCATGCGCCTGCTCCCGAGAATGCCTGTGACGGATCCGATCGCAGCACCTTTCGCATCCCGATCGCTCCCGCGGCGAGCGCCATCACCACGGCGAGGACGGGCAGCTGCCAGAACGCACGCGCCGGCACCGTGACCGGCAGCGGAAACCGCGGGGCGAGGAACACCTGGATGATCGCCGCCAGCGCCACAGCGCCGAGCGCGATCAGAACGGCCTGCAGTGCGAGGCTGCCGAGCAACGACGAGTTGGGAGCCCCGACCGCTTTGAGCACGGCGAAGTCGCGTTGACGGTCGAGCGCCGACAGGTAGACGACCGCACCGACGATGATCGCCGCCACGATCCACAGGAGCGCACGCACCAGGTCGATCGAGGCAATGGCGCCCTCCAGCGGTTGCAACGTCTGGGCGACCACGTCGTCGGACGAGAGCGACGTGAGGCCGGGCGGAAGCGGCGCGAGTTCGCCGGAGACCAGCACCGAACTGATCACCTCCGTCGACGTGAACGCCAGCATCTGTGCGTCCGCCAGGGTGAGGTAGGCGAACGGGATCCCGGCGAGCACCGTCGTGGCCTCGGTCAACCCGACCACGGTGAACGGTGCGCCGGCAACGGTGATGTCGGCGCCGACGTCGATGTCGAGCGAGCGATCGAGCACCACTTCGCCCTCGGCGCCGGAGGCGCGACCTTCCACTACCTGCGGCATGCCGAGCCCGTCGGCCTCGAAGCCGATGAGTACGACCTCCTCGGTCTCACCGCCCTGCGACACACTCGAACGAGTGATCACCACGGGTGACTTCCTCGACGCCTCCACTGCGTCGAACGCAGCCGCCGGCATCACCGACACCGACGTGAACGGGGCCGACACGCCCTCGGGTAGCACCCACTGGTCGGCGCCGAACTGCTCGATCGTCTCGGCCGGTTCGAGGTTGAACTGATTCACCAGACCGGTCATCACGAACAACAGTGCGAACACCACTGCACCGAGGATGGTGACGACGATGAACCGGGTCTTGCGGTACACCAGATCGCGAAAGGTCAACAGGATCATCAGATCACTCCCAGCTCGGATCGGGCGGCCGCCCACTCACTCACGGTCTGCGCCGACGCCTCGTAGCCGGCCTCCGCAACCTCACGCGACCGCTCGAAGTCGAGGAGTCCGATCCCGGGCAGGTGCAAGGCGACAACGAGGTCGATCGAGCCGTCCTCCATCGAGGCCTTCTGGTTGCGGACGGCGCCGGTCAGCATGCTGCGCAGCAGCACCGAGGTGACGCTCGGGTAGATCGACTTGGTCCGCCTCACCGATGAGCCCAACGCCTTGAAGCCGGACACCGAGAGGCCGAAGTCGGCGCGGGCTCGAGGCCCTTGGTCGGGGGCGACGTCGACGGCGATGATCGTGCCGATCGTGCTGTCGTCGCGCATCACCTCGAACGGCATGTTGTTCAACACGCCGCCGTCGACCAGGAGGTCGCCCTCGTACGGCACCGGCGGCAACACCCCCGGGATGGCGACGCTCGCCCTCACCGCCACCGCGGTACTGCCTCGACGGTGCACCTCGAGGCGCGACTTCGTCAGGTTGGTCGACACGCAGTAGTAGGGCAGCCAGAGGTCCTCGATGTCCCAGCCGCCGAGGGTCGCCTCGATGTTGGCCATGATCCGATGACCCTTGATGATCGAGACCACCGGCAGCGTGTAGTCGAGCAACTTGTGGAACTGCTGCTCGACGAGCTCGAGCAGCTCCTCGCCACGCAGGTCGAGCGCGATGGCGGCGGCGATCGCAGAGCCCATCGAACAGCCGGCGACCTGGTCGATCGGCACCCTGTTCTCGTGCAGCGCACGCAGCACGCCGAGGTGCGCGAACCCTCTGGCGCCGCCGCCGCTGAGCACGAGTCCATAGCCATGACCGCTCGCGAGGCGGGCGAGGCGGGCGATGTCGCTCGACGACCCGCTGCGCACGTGGACGACGTCGTCGACCTTCGCCAACTGCAGGAGCGCGGCAGTGCGT
>JBGTIA010000729.1:0-5806 GCA_041745835.1 Ilumatobacteraceae bacterium
CTCGCCGGTGTAGCCGGTCCCGGCGACCGTGCACGGAACACCATTCCAGTCGAGGGCGGCCACGCGGAATCGTCCGACGGACCCGGCCGCCGGAAACACCGTCGACACCAGCGCCCGTGCTTGCGGACCTTGCACCGCCAGCACCGCACGCTCCTGCGTGGTGTCGGTGCCGCCGATCGCTGTGCGCACGCCGGCGGTGTTCGAGGCGTTCGGCATGACATCGAACGCCTCTCGGGCCTCGGTGCCGTCGGGACGCCACCACACGATGATGTCGTCGACGACGGATGCGTCGACGGGATCGAGCAGATGCGTGTACTGCGCTCGGCCCGGTTCGATCTTGGCGAGATCGTTGGTGAGCGTCGACTGCAATCGATCGAACGCGCCGTCACCCTCGACCCGCACCGTCCCCAGGTGGGACACGTCGAACATCACAGCACCGTTTCGACACGCGAGATGCTCTTCGATCGTTCCCGACGGATAGGCGATGGGCATCTCCCAGCCACCGAACTCGACCATCGTCGCGCCGAGAGCGCGGTGCTCGGCGTCGAGGGGTGAGAACTGCAGCGTCATCCGGTGCGACGGGTGGCAGCCAGGTCAGCCTGGCTACCGGTGCTCTCGATCGTGAGCGGTGCGAGGTCGGCCTCGAGTTCGTCGCGGACACCGCCCATCGACAACACGTTGAGTACACCCTGACCGTTCTTCAGCACGTCGACCAGCTGATCGCCGTCGCACAGCATCACGCTGCCGCCGTCGATGACGATGTGGGCGGCGGCGATGTCGGTGGAGACGTGCTTGCGCAGGTACTCGAACACCTTGCGAACCTGTTCCAGCTTGATGCCCGCGTCGAGCAACTTCTTGATCGTCTTGAGCTCGAGCAGGTCGTTGTAGGAATACGAACGGCGACTGCCGCTCCCCGTCGCATCACTCAGCGATGGTCGGATGAGATCGGTGCGGGCCCAGTAGTCGAGCTGACGGTACGAGATCCCGACCACCTTCGCGGTCTGTGTGCCGCTGAATCCCAGTTCGGCGGGAGTCGCTGGCGATTCGTTTGGTGTGTTCTGCACGGCATGTCCTCCGGTCGTAGCGCCCAACATCACGAACGTGTCACGCACGTCGCACGATCTCACACCATCGTAACTACGACGCTGTGAGACGGTGCACCCTAGGTCGTTCCGCCCGCCGGGTCAACAGCTACTACTGTTCGTGCTCCGAGAGCAAGGAGACAACGTGAAAGACGATGACGGGTCGGTTGCGGCGCTACGGAGCGTCAGCCTGTTCGCTGGACTCGATGACAAGGCGCTTCGCCGGATCGCGACGCAGGCGAAGCCCTACAGCTTCCAGACGGGCACGTCGGTGATCGACGCCGATTCCTCGGGCCGCTTCGGACGCCTGTACGCCGTGGTCAGCGGTACCGCCGAGGCGCAGGTCAACGGCGAGCAGGTGGCGACCTTCGGACCCGGCAGCTACTTCGGTGAGATGAGCGTACTCGACGGTCGACCGCGTACGGCGACGATCATCGCGACCAGCGCGCTGGCGACGTACGGCTTGTCGACCTGGAACATGCGTGCACTGTTGCACGAGGAACCGGAGATCGCCCTCCACATCATCGACACGTTGACCGCTCGACTCCGCGACCTGCACCAGAGGGCCGACGACTGATGGGCGTCTCTCGGGCTCGGATCGCCCTCGACGTCAGCTGCCGAAGTCCTCGGGGCTGACGTTCTCGATGAAATCCTTGAACTCGTCGATGATCTCGGCGGCGTCGTCGTCGGGTTCGGGGACCGGGTCCTGGCCCACCCGATCGATCAGCTCGTCGGCTGCGAACAGCTCGGCGCCGCAACGAACGGCCAGTGCAATGGCATCGGACGGCCGTGCGGAGACGACCTTCGCGCCGTTGGGCGTGTCGAGGTGCAGTTCGGCGTAGTACGTGCGTTCGCGTATCTCGGTGACCACGACGCGGCTGACGGTGGTACCGAGCACGCCGAGGACGTCGAGGAAGAGGTCGTGCGTGAGCGGCCGGGGTGGCTCGACGCCCTCGAGTGCGTAGTGGATCGCCGATGCCTCCGGACTCCCGATGTAGATCGGCAGGAGGCGATGACGGCCGTCTGACTCACGCAACAGGACCATGGGTGTGTTTGCGGGCATCTCCACCCTGACACCGATGAGTTCCAGCGGGACCACGTGGCCACTGTACCCGAGCACCGCCGACCTGGGACGTCGACACCGATGGGTGTGCGAGGGGTCTGCCAGGCGGATGCCGGCTCAGCGAACGTGGTGTCGGAGCGCTGCGCGCATCATCGCCGACCGCAAGCGACCGCCGATCTGTTCGAGCTCGTCGAGCTGTTTGACCGCCTGGGCCCGAGCCTCCGGGTTTCGCTGGCGGAGCAACGGCTGGATCAACTGCTCGAGCAGTCCTGCCTCGCGTTCGGCCGCCACCCGCCACCCGCGAAGGTGGCGCGGCTCGATTCCGGCGTCGAGGAAACGCTTGGAGATCGTCGCGATCTCGACGGCGTCCTCGTCGTACGGGCCGTCGGGTCCACCCGACGACGCTGCGACAACGCCGTATGACGTCAGCTCGGCGAGCTGGTCGCGCGTGATCCCGGCCATCGCACAGAGTTCGTCGGTGTTGAGCAGCAGTCCGGGCAGAACAGCTCCCGACGAGGCGATCGGGCCCCGCGATTCCGTGCTCTGTCCGGGCTGTGGTTCCTGCTTCTGTTCGGGTGGTCGTTCGGGTTTCGCGACCACGGCGTCAGTCCGGGAGCTCGACTCGGCCGGTGCAGGTGACGGCGGCCGATCGTCGGTGCGCTGGAAGAGCGCCGCCGCGCCGGTCACGGGTGCGTCACCGGCACCGTTTCCGGACGGTGCGCCTGCCGACGAGGCGTCGTTGCGCGCCCGCCCGGCGCTGGGATGCGCATCGGGCCGCGGAGCGTCGTTGGGCTCGCCCACGTTCTTGATTCCCCGGGGGCGAGGTTGCTCGCCGGTCGGGTCGATCTCCCCGGAGTCGATGCGATCCTTGATCACCCGCAGCGGCAGATAGTTCTCGCGCTGTTCGCGCAGGATGCAACGAAGCAACTCGACGTCGTCGGCATAGAACTTGCGGTACCCGGACGCGGTTCGCTCCGGATCGATCAGCCCTTGGCTCTCGAGGAAGCGGATCTTGGAAATCGTGACGTCGGGAAACTCCTCGAGCAGCAGTGCGAGGACCTCTCCGATCGACAGGTGCCCACCGACGGGTGGCGCGGCGACGCCGGGCGTTGACGACTCAGCCATCGTGACGTTCGAAGAAGACGAGTCGGAACTTGCCGATCTGGAGTTCGTCGCCGTGGCGCAACACGATGCGGTCGACGCGCTCCTGGTTGACATAGGTGCCGTTGAGCGATCCGGCATCGGACACGACGTATCCGTCAGGAGTTCGCTCGATCTCCGCGTGGCGCCGCGACACCGTGATGTCATCGAGGCTGATCTCGGAGTCAGGGTGCCGACCGAGCTGCGTGGTCATCTCGCTCAAGGGGAACCGAGCACCCGCCTGGGCGCCGGCGCGCACGATCAGCACACCGATCTCCGTGGGGAGGTCGCCGATGGGAACGACGATGTCGTCGTCCGTCCCCGGGGCGCCCTGCAGCGGATCGATCGCGGCGAGCGTGATGGTCCGATCGTCGAGCGAATCGAGTGGCGACCCGCAGCTGGAGCAGAACGTGCTCGTCGGAGGGTTGCGGTGCCCACACTGGTTGCAGAACACGTAGGAGCTCATCGTCACCCCTCGGTCAAGGCCCGGTACGCCTCGGCGTCCATCAGGCCGTCGACTTCGGACGGGTCACTGATCTCGATACGACAGATCCACCCCGCTCCATACGGGTCGCTGTTGAGCAACTCCGGCTGCGACTCGAGCGCAGCGTTGACCTCGGCGATCGAGCCGGTGATCGGTGCGTAGATGTCGCTCACCGACTTGGTGCTCTCGACCTCACTGAACGACTCCCCCGCCGCCACTGCGAGCCCGGGGTCGGGCATCTCGACGAAGACGACGTCACCGAGCGCGTCCTGCGCGTACTCGGTGATGCCGATCGTGGCCGTGGTGCCCTCGATGCGCACCCACTCGTGATCGGACGAGTAGCGGAGTTCGGCGGGGATGTCCATGTGTCAACGGTACCTGGGTTCACGTGTCGGTGTTGGGAGAAGACGAACGACCAGAGCTGCCAGTGGCAACCGCCCGTCGCACCTGCGAAATATAGGCGATGGCGGTCCAGTAGCTGAGAATCAGTCCGGGGATGCCCAGGATCCACGCTGCGGCCTCGAACCATTCGGCGCCCGGAAAGTCGCTGTTGCCCATGAGGAATCCGGGTACCGAGAACATCAGCAGGAACGTGGCCACCTTGCCCCAGTAGGTGACGTCGATCCGCCGCATCTTGTACACGACGGTCGCGATCGCCATCATCAGGCCGACGAGCACCTCACGTACGAGCACCGCGAGGGCGAACCACAACGGGATCGAGCCGTCGATGATGATCGCCACGGTCGCCACGACGAAAAGCAGACGATCGACGGTCGGGTCGAAGACCTTGCCGAACTCGCTGACCTGGCCCAGTCGACGCGCCAGGTAGCCGTCAACCCAATCGGTGGCGCCGAGTGCCCCGAGCATCCAGGCTGCCGCAGCTCGATCCTCGAGCCCGAACAGGACGTACAGGAACACCGGCAGCAACAACAGTCGTACGAGCGTGAACGCATTCGGAATGGTCCACAGCCCGTCGAACATCGACACCGACGGCGACCCCGGCAGCTGGATCGACTCACCGGCAGCAGCACTCGGCGGGGTGTCGTTGGTCACGGATGACAGCGTAGGGTGCCCGCATGAGCACGGTGTTCACCAAGATCATCGCTGGCGAGTTCCCCGGAACGTTCGTGTGGCGTGACGAGCACTGCGTGGCATTCATGTCGATCAACCCGATGGCGCCAGGTCACGTCCTGGTGGTACCGATCGACGAGATCGACCACTGGGTCGACGCACCGCCGGAGCTCGCTGCGCACTTGTTCGCGGTGACGCACACGATCGGCCTCGCCCAGCGCGCCGCGTTCGGTTGTGAGCGAGTCGGCGTGATCGTGGCGGGCTACGAGGTCCCGCACACACACGTGCACGTGATCCCGACGTCGTCGATGGCGCAGTTGAGCTTCGCGAACGCGGCGGCCGGCGTGGATGGAGACGTCCTCGACGCGTCAGCTGCGGCGATCCGGCGTGAACTGCGCGCTGCCGGCGCCACCGGCGTCACTGACTGACGCTCTCGATCAGGTCGGGCCGGTTGTTCCGGACGTTGTTCACCTCGGTCGACACCGCCTGCATCGTCAGGAGTTCCGGCGGCAGACCGTCGAGGACGTCGGTGAGTGACGCGAGGTCAGCGTTCGACGGGTCGAGCCAGGCCGCCCACCGTTCGGCGGTGAGCACGGCCGGCATCCGGTCGTGCACCGGCCGCATCGTGGCGTTCGCCGCCGTCGTGATCACCGTGACGCTGTGCAGGAACCGACCCTCGGGGTCGTCGGGGTCCTTCCACGCGCTCCAGAGCCCGGCGACAGCCAGCGGTTCGCCGTCGGAGCGATGGATGAACATCGGCTGCTTCAACGGCTTGCCCTTGGCGCCGAGCGGGCCATCCGGGCTGCCGGGTTGCCATTCGTAGAACCCGTCCATCGGGACGATGCAACGCTTCTTCGTCAACAAGCGCTTGAACGCCGGCTTCTCGGCCAGGGTCTCAGCTCGCGCATTGATCATCCTCGACGCAATCTTGCGATCCTTCGCCCAGCTCGGGATCAGCCCCCAGTG
>JBGTIA010000730.1:0-4970 GCA_041745835.1 Ilumatobacteraceae bacterium
TCGGCGTACGTGCGCGCCGTCGACGATGCGAGCGCCGGCCAGTGGTCCGGAACGTAGAGGCCCCCGTCGGTCGCCAGTCCGGCGAGCAGCACGTCGCCGAAGCCGAGATCCAGGGAGCCGCCCCGGGTGGAGACGTAGCGCATCGTCAGTCGCCGATCACGCGCAGCAGACCGCCGACGTTGCGCACCACGTCGAGTTCGCGCAACTTGCGCACCGTGGCCTGGACGTCGGACTCGCGGGCCGAGTGGGTGATGAAGACGAGCCGGGCGTCGGGCCCATTGCCCTCCTGCTCTGCCACCCGGATGCTCACGCCGTGCTCGGCGAACACGCCGGTGACGGCGTGCAGCACGCCCGGCTGGTCGGCGACGTCGAGGCCGAGGAGGTACTCCGCCGACGTCTCGTCGATCGGCCGAATGGTTGCCGGCTCGAGGGTGCCGAGCGAGCCGTGGGTTCCGCTGCGCAGGTTGGTGGCCGCGTCGACGACGTCGCCGAAGACAGCACTGGCCGTGGGCGCTCCGCCGGCACCTCGGCCGTAGAACATGAGCGAGTCGACGAACTTGCCCTCGACGAACACGGCGTTGAAGCTGTCGCGTACCGATGCGAGCGGATGGGTGAGGGGCACCATCGCCGGGTGCACGCGCACGCTGATCTCGGAGGTGTCGGCGTCGCGTTCGACGATGCCGAGCAGCTTGACGACGTAGCCCAGCCGATGGGCGATGGAGATCTCGGCACCGGTGATGCGGCTGATGCCCTCGTGGTAGACGTCGCCGGCGACGACCTTGGCACCGAAGGCGACCGTGGCGATGATCGCCGCCTTGGCACCGGCATCGAACCCTTCGACGTCGGCGGTCGGATCACGCTCGGCGAAGCCGAGCCGCTGTGCCTCGGCGAGTGCGGTCGAGTAGTCGGCCTCTCCCCCACCGGCGACAGCGTCGGTCATCTTGGTGAGGATGAAGTTGGTGGTGCCGTTGATGATGCCGAGCACACGGGTGATCGGCTCGCCGTGAAGGCTCTCGCGCAGCGCCCGCATGATCGGGATGCCTCCAGCGACGGCGGCCTCGAAGAGCAGGTCGCGCCCCGCAGCGTCGGCAGCTGCGTACAGCTCGGCTCCGACGTTGGCGAGCAGTTCCTTGTTGGCGGTGACGACCGGCTTGCCGTTGGCGAGTGCCTCGAGGATCAGCCCACGTGCCGGCTCGATTCCCCCGATCGCCTCGACGACCAGGTCGATGTCGGGGTCGCTGACCACCCCGTGCACGTCCCGGGTCAGCACACCCTCGGAGACCTCGACATCGCGAGGTGCCGACAGGTTGCGAACCGCCACCCGGGTCACCTCCAGCCGCAGACCCGTGCGCCGCTCGACGGTGGCTCGCTGCGCTTCGACGAGCTGTACGAACGCCGCTCCGACGTTGCCGCACCCGAGTACGCCGATCCTGACCGTTCGCCCGTTGCTCGTCACGGTGGGGAGGCTACGGGATCCGGTACGTTCGCCCCATGACGGATTGGCCTCCCCCAGGGTCGGTTGCCCGGCGCCGACGAGCACTGCTGACGGTCTCGATCGTCGGATCGCTCGTGCTCGTCGCGTGTTCCGGTGACAACGACGATGGCTCCGATGCGGACCGAGCGCTCACGTTGACCGACTCGGTTCCCGCAACGACCCCGGGGCCGGCAGGCACCGAGTCTCCTGCCAACACACCGGCCACCGCACCAGCCACTTCACCCGCCAGCGCACCCGAAACCACACCAGCCACCGCCGCACCCGACGCGGCGACAACGGTTCCCGAGGCAACGGCCGTGCGCCAGTACGACTTCGCTGCCGTCGGACCGATCGTCGAGGCGACGGTCGACGAGCACGGCCTCGAGGGTGCAGCGCTCGTCGTCGTCCACCGCGATGACGGTGTGGTTCACGAGCAGTACTGGGGTGATTTCGCGCCCGACCGAGTGTCACTGATCGCGTCATCGAGCAAGATGGTCGTGGCCGGCGTGCTCCTCCGGCTCGCCGACCAAGGCCTGATCGATCTCGACGCCCCGGTTGCCGATGCCGTCGAGTGGGGGTCGGGGAACCCGACGATCACGCCGGCGCAACTGGTGTCGAACAGTTCGGGCCTCGTCGGGCTCGGGCCGAATCCGGGCTACCTCCCGTACATCTGCCAGTTCCTGCCGGGAGGCACGCTCCAGGACTGCGCGGCCTCGATCTTCACGACGACGGAGGACGACGTCGACGTGATCTCGCCCGACACCGACTACCGCTACGGCGGCGCCCAGTGGCAGGTCGCAGGAGCTGTCGCCGAAGCCGTCGCCGGGCGGTCGTGGGCCGAGTTGGTCGACGAGACGTACGTGGAGCCGTGCGGCGTCGACTCGCTCGGGTTCAACAACCACTGGGCGCAGATGGGCGTCGGTTTCGGCTACCCGGTCGAGTTCGCCGCCGACCCCTCGACGCTCGCTGCGACGCAGAACCCGAACCTGGAGGGCGGGGCCTACGTCGCCCCGCCCGACTACGCGCGCCTGCTGTCGATGCTGCTGCGCGACGGCCGCTGCGACGACACGCAGGTACTGTCGCCGGCGGCGGTCGAACGCATGCTTGCCGACCGGATCGGCGAGGTGTACGGCGGATCCACCGAAGCCAAGGGGTACGGCATGGGGTGGTTCGTCGATCGAGCGACCGGCCGTCGCACCGACCCGGGCGCCTACGGCAGCGTGGCCTGGCTCGACGTCTCCGCCGGCCACGGAGCGTTCCTCGTCATCGAGGGCCCCGGACGCGTCGGCAACGATCTGGCGCAGGAACTCTTCGGCCCCGTCGCCGACTCCGTGGCGCTCGCGTCCTGAACGTCCCGAGCGTGCTGACGCTCCGGATCAGGCCGTCGTTGTTCGCCGGTGCGATCTCGTCAGTCGCGCACGAGGTCGTGGTGGCGGCTGGTCGCCTCGACGACGTCATCGAACCGATCGCGGGGCAACACGGCACCCTCGCGACGAACGTCGCCGGCTCGAACCACGATCAACTGGTCGGCCTTCGCATAGCTCGGACGGCCACTGCTGTCCCACGCGCCAGCGCCGACGGGCACCATGTCGCGACCCTTGTTCTTCGAGGTGAGTGGAACACCGGCGAGATCACGCCCGGCACGTCCGATGATCACCACGGGCCGGTCCTTGCCCTTGGTCGGGTCGTCCTCGTAGGGCACCCACGTCCAGACGATCTCGCCCGGATCGGCGTCGCCGTCGAGGTCGGGCGAGTACTCGACCCGGGCGCCAGTCGGAACGCGACGCGTCGTCGGCGCCGACTGCGTGCGGGTCCGCCCGGCGAAGCGGTCGCGCTCACGAAAGAGTGCGACGCCGGCAGCGATCAGTCCAGCCACGAGCCGACGATTGTTCGACATCGACCCGAGCGTATTCCCGCTGACCGTGACGCCGATGCCCGGCACCGCCGTCACCATTTTGGCGTCACCACGTTTGCGTGCGGATCCGGGTGGGACGGGGCCACCCGAAATCTCACGCAAACGGGGTTTTCAGCCGAGGTCGGTGGCGAGGAGGTCGTCGTAGGTCTCGCGGCGGACGACCAAGCGAGCCTCGCCGTTGGCGACGAACACGACGGGCGGTCTGGTGATCTTGTTGTAGTTCGAACCCATCGAATGGCCGTAGGCGCCGGTGACGGGCATCGCGACCAGGTCGCCGACAGCGAGGTCCGGTGGCACGTTCGCCGCCAACGCCAGCACGTCGCCGGACTCGCAGTGTTTGCCGACGAGTCGGACGGTGTGGTTGCGGTCGCCGTCGACATCGCGGGGAAGGAACGACTCGTAGCCCGAGCCGTAGAGGACGGGACGGGGGTTGTCGCTCATGCCACCGTCCACCGCGACGTACGTGCGCACGCCGGGGATCTCCTTGATGGTCCCGACGGTGTACACGGTCATCGCCGACGACGCGACGATCGCCCGCCCCGGCTCCACGCTCACACGCGACCGCACGCCGAGGGCGTTGCAGGCGTCGAGCAGGACGTTGGCCCACTGCGTGATCGTGGGCGCTTCTTCGCGCTCGACGTAGGCCACGCCCAGCCCGCCGCCGAGGATCAACTCCGGCAGGTCGAGCGGCACGGCGAAGTCGGCCATCACCTCGGCCGCCTTCGCGAACGACGAGGCCTCGAACACGTTCGAGCCGATGTGGCAGTGGAGGCCGACGAGTGCCATTGCGGTCGAGCGTCGAGCGTGGTCGACGGCGCGGAGCGCGTCCCCGTTGGCGAGGTTGAACCCGAACTTGGAATCGTCCTGGCCGGTCGCGATGAACTCGTGCGTGTGAGCGTGGACTCCCGGGGTGACTCGCAGCACCACGCGAGGGGTCGGGCCGATGCCGGCCGCCGCGAGTACGTCGAGCCGATCGAGTTCGTCGAACGAGTCGACGACGAGGTAGCGCACCTCGGCCTCGATCGCCTCGCGCAGTTCGTCGCCCGACTTGTTGTTGCCGTGAAGCGTGCACGCGCTCGCCGGCACACCCGCCGACAGCGCCACGTGGAGCTCCCCGCCGGTGGCGACATCGAGTAGCAGGCCTTCGTCGTACGCGAGCTTTGCCATGGCACGGCACAGGAACGCCTTGGTGGCGTAGATCACCCGCTCGGATCCGAACGCCGCCACCGCTTCTCGGCAGCGGGCGCGAAGGTGCGCTTCGTCGTACACGAACAGCGGGGTGCCGTACTCCTCGGCGAGCGCCTCGATCGAGACGCCGCCGACCTCGAGCCAGCCGTCGTGGCCGACCGTCGCCGTGTCCGGCAACAGCCGCCGTGGGATCGCACTCACGCCCACCACCCCCCGCCGCGAGCAACCACGTTTGCGTGAGGATTCGGGTGACCCGCCCCACCCGAAACCCGACGCAAACGGGAAGAGGCGGGCATCACATCTGCTCCGGGGCGTCGATGCCGAGTAGGCCGAGCGCGTGCTCGAGGGTGCGGGCGGTGACATCGGCCAGCGCCAGGCGGCTGGACCGCAGCG
>JBGTIA010000731.1:0-2731 GCA_041745835.1 Ilumatobacteraceae bacterium
GCCGATGCGGCGCGCCACCACGCCGGGCCCGACTCCGGTCGAAAGATTCCGCTTCACCGAGGTGGATCGTCAGGGCGCCAGACGCCGGGCGATTCGCCGCCCGACCAGGCCGAGCATCGTTCCGACGATCGCTCCGGCGACCACGTCGGAGCCGTGATGGATTCGTACGTAGCCCCGGCTGATCCCCACGACTCCGGCGATCTTCCACCAGAGCATCCCGAGCTTGGGGCCGTCCCAACCGGACAGCACCGTTGCGGCGAATGCCGCCGAACTGGCGTGCCCCGAGGGGAACGACGACGTCGTGGGTCGACGTACCTGTAGGCGGTCGTCGCCGGTCTGCGTCGGGCGTTCGCGACGGAACAGCCGTTTCACACCCTGGTTGACGATCAAGCTCTCGGCGCTGATCATCACCGCCATGAGGATTAGTTGATCGGTGCGTCCCTTGGCGATGCTGCGCACGACTCCGATGCCGTGCCAGATGAGCGAGAAGTCGCCGACATGGCTCGCCGTGGTGAACACCCGATCGGCGATCGGATGGCCGCGGACCTGCTCGAACAGGTCGTCGATCCGGTCGTCGCAGGCATCGATCCACGGGCCGAACTGACCCTGACCCGGAACGATCGGTAGGGGACCGGCCTCGATCGGCTCGGGGTTGGCGTGTCCGAGCACCGAGGTGGCGTCGGCGTGGTCGAGGGGCAACTCCTGCCGGCCCATCGTCGGGGGGTCGGTCATGCGATGCCCGGCGTGACAGGCGCACCCAGCAGCTCGTCATGGGCGGCGACGGCCTCGCTGGCTGCGAGCGAGGGGTCGCCACCAAACGCTGGACACCACTGCTGGAACGAACACCAGTCACACAACCGGCTCTGCCGCGGTCGGAAGTCGCCTGTGGTGCACGCCCGCTCGACCGCCGACCACACGGCGGCGGTGCGGGTGGTGATGAACTTCACCGACTGTGCAGATGGCACCGTCTCGATCGTTTCGCCCGAGGCGAGATACATCAGGCGGATCTTGGCCGGCCGCTTGCCGAACACCGCCTCGCACAGGAACGAGTAGAAGTGCACGCCGGCGAGGCTCTTCTGTTCGTAGTTGCCCGAGGGTGCGCGACCCGTCTTGTAGTCGGTGACGACGAGTTCACCGTCGGCGTCGAGTTCGAGTCGATCGATGATGCCGCGCAGCGTCAGATCGCCGACCGGGGCCTCCATCCAGAGTTCGAGCCCGATTTCTCGCACCGTGGTCGGATCCTCCATGGCGAAGTACTTCTCGATCAGCGCATGGCAATCGCGATCGAACGTGCCCACGGCGTCGCCTTCGAGCCGGAGGCCCAGGTAGTCGGGGTGCGTGCGGTATTCCTGGAGCGCGGTCGCAAGGTCGGCGGCCAATGCCTCGGGCGTACGCGCCGCGGCCGGCCGGACGAACAGCAGCTCGAGCGCGCGGTGCACGATCGTGCCCTTGGTGGTGGCCAGTCCGGGACGCTCGGGGAGCTTCTCGATACTCGAGAACCGGAACTGCATCGGGCACGACGTGAAGGACGACACTCGGGACGGCGACAGCGACATGGGCACCGGGAACGTCGGCGTGGCAACAACGGTGTCGGTCATGTCGACCATGGTAGGTGGGGGCTGTCGCACACTTGCGTGAACCGGGATCAGGCCCGGGCCGCGTCGCGCACCAACGTTGCCATGGCGGCAGGGTCGACGAACGGTGTGAAGTGATTCCACTCTGCGTGTTCGATGTAGGTGGCGTTCGGGAGTTGCCCGGCCATCTCGCGGGCGATGGCGGCGGGACCGAACTCGTCGACGTGGCCGGCCATGACCATGACCTCGGTCGCGATCTCGGGGAGGATGGCCCACGTGCCGTGAGTCCCGCCGGTGTCGAACGTGCGGGCCTCGTGTTCGGGGTCGCACTTCAAGCGGACCCCCTCGGGCGCCGGCCGGAATCCGTGTGCCACGTAGAGGCGCAGCACGTCGGGATCGAACGCCATCATCGGCGGTTTCGACGAGTAGTTGGCAATCGCGTCGGCGAACGAATCGAATGATGCCCGACGCTTGCGGGCCCCCTTGGACAGGGTGGTCCCGTTGTTCTCGGTGTCATGGCCCTGAGTGGGATTGTCCTGAGTGGGATGGTCCTGAGTGGGATGGTGCGGGTCGATCTCCCGGGGCGGGAACACGATGGGCTCGAAGGCCACGATCACGTCGAACAACCCGGGGTCGCGGTGCGCAGCCATCAGGAGGCCCGCTCCACCCATCGAGTGGCCGAATCCGACCAGCCCGCCGTCAGGTGCGACGGCCCGCGCGGCGGCCAGTGCATCGTCGCCGTACCGGTGCCAGTCGACCTGCCAGTCGGCGGGGCGGGCGGTGTCACCGTGCCCGCGGTAGTCGAGGGCGAACGAGGTGAAGTGGTCGCTCAGCTCGTCGGCGATCGGCAGGTAGCAGTAGCCGTGGAAGCCGGTGGCGTGCGACAACAGCAGCGGGCGGCCGACACCACCGAACTCGTGGATCGCAACGCTGACCTGGTCGGAGGAAGCGACGCGCACCGGTCCATCATGGCGACGGCTCGACGCCGAGTGCGAATCGACGTACACGATGTGCCAGGCACATCGTGTACGTCACATCGGCTTGGGTTCGCGGGGGAGCCCGAGCAGCCGTTCGCCGATGATGTTGCGCTGCACCTGGCTGGAGCCACCTGCGATGCGCCCGCCCGGCGCCGCGAGCATGCCGGTCGCACCCGCGCC
>JBGTIA010000732.1:0-6373 GCA_041745835.1 Ilumatobacteraceae bacterium
TTTGTGCCGCGGTCGACTCGTCGCCGATGCCATCGTGCAGCCGGGCCAGGTCGAGCAGGAGTGTGGTCCGCAACCAAGGCATCTGCACGCTGTCGAGTCCCTCAACGGCGCCCTCCAACCTCGCGATGGCATCGGAAAAGTTGCCCCGCGCCGCGTGCACGCGCGCAGCGGCCGCCGCCGAGCGAGCAAGCAGAGCGGGAACGCTGAGGTCACCGATGCGGAGTTCGAGCTCCTCGCAGGTGGCGACCGCCGAATCGACATCACCCAACGCCAACTCGGCGTCGACCAGCACGGTGAGCAGCTCCAACGAGCGGAGGCGGTCCTGGCGGATGAGACGGAGGCCCCGTCTTGCCACTGCCCGAGCCAACTCGGCATCACCCCGCTCGAGGTGCAGTCGGGCGGAGGGCAGCAGGGCCTGGAGGGCGTTGTCCTTGCCGAGCAACAGCGCCTCGGCGTCAGCATGACGGCCCTGCCGGGTCCGCAGGTCCGCCAGGGCAATGTCGGGATGCCAGCTGCTCGTGGTGCCCATCGCGGCCTCGAACGCGGCCTTCGCTCGCAACAGGACGGTCTCGGCGTCGCTCCAGCAGCCGAGCTCGATCAGCAAGGTGGCCTGCACACTGTCGCAATGGCTCGAAAGGAACACCGGTCCCGGTGGCGTCATCCCAATGAGCCCTCGCTGCCGGAGGAGCCCGCGCCACGACTCAGCCCGGGCGAAATCGACCGTGAAGTAGCAGGCGGTGAAGAACGAGCACACAGACTTCGCGGCCGCGCCGTCGTCGTCCGCTGGTCCACAGACAAGCGCCATTGCCTCGTCGAGCAATGCCATGCCCTGATCGAGGCGCCCCAGCTGCACGTGAGCGAGGCCGGCGTCGGCGAGCGCTTTGGTCTCCAGATTCAGGTCGCCGAAGCGGCGAGCCCGGTCAAGCGCCAGCTCCGCCCGAGCCAACAGGTCGTCCGGATCGTCAACATCGCAACCCAGGGCCGCCACCGCCACCCACCCCTGCTCCACGCACGCCGGCTGGTCCTCCACCAGGCGCATCGCTCGTGCGAACCAGGCCCGTCCAGCGGTGAGATTGCCCAGCGCGTTGGCGAACACTTTGCCGAGCTGCACGCACACCATGGCCGCCCTGCACGGTTGCTCCGCAGCCGTGAAACCGCGGATCGCCTCCGAGAGGTGCGTCACCAGCGCCTCCAAATCGAACGGGTCGTAGGCCTCGGACGCCAGCTGCAGCGCCCGCTCCGCCTCCTGCGTCCCTGCCATCACCACAGCATCCCACGACACTGCCGTCGATCGCGCCCGGAACCAGGCCTCGTTGTCTACGCCCGATGTGCGAACCACCGGTAGTGGCGAGCACAACAAGGTGGCCTACAGCCGTCCCGCCCCAGCGCGAGCCCAACGCCCGGGGCGGTCATTGCGCTGCAGGCCAGACTGAGCGGATTTCCGATGCGCTCGCTTGTGGTCTACGAGCCTCCCATCAACGGCGAGGCAAACGACCCGCAGCAGATCGCCCGTATTCAACTCGAAGTCGAGGAGGGCCGAATCGACGATGCCATTCGCGACATGGCGACTCGACTCGCCGGAATCACCGACGACGAATTGGCGATTGCCATGACGGTTCCGCCGATCAGAAAGAGCCTGTGCGAGGGAGCCCGTGTCGTTGGTCCGGAGATCGAGGCGATTCGCGGCTGTGACTGGTCCGCGCTGCCTGTCACCGATGCGCCGACCCTGATTCTTCGAGGCGGACGTTCCGGCGCTGCGGTTTACCCAAGCGACGACCAGACATCGCGGATTGCGTCGCGCGCCGAGATCACCACGCTCGTCGGTCCGGGTCATCTCGGGCACGTGTTCGCTCCGTCGGCCTTCGCGACCACGGCACTGGAGTTCGCTGATCGGCACTGAGGGCGCTCGCAGCCGGGCGCCATCCGCCACGACCATCAAGACCGACTCGGACCACTTCTGCACACCGGATCCGAGGGTCGAGATCCTGGCAGCCAACGCTCAGAACAACACGGCAGTCCTGACCGTCGACCTGCGCGAGAACGGCACTTTCGATCGGTCGATCAGGCGCCTGGACCCGAGCGATAATCCCGAGCAAGAACGCTCCCCTCTGCGCCACATCGCCGGCGAACTGCGTTACGTCGGGTTGAACCCGGAGCGCCCCATAATGCGCGCTCCTGCTGGGGTCCAGACGTCACCGAGTGTCAGGCAGCAGACGCGCCAGATCTGAGGTTCTGATTGCTGGACATCGTCCCTGCAGTCGAGCAATCTGCACGAATGACCGATGACAAGGGATTCGAGGTGGTGGTGTCTGCGGGAAGCCTTCGAGCAGCGAGCGGCATGGTGATGCCGCATCGATGGACACCCGAGGGAGTGGTCGTGGAGACCGAATTCACCGGAGCTCACCTGTACCACCTGTCCGCAGCGGGTTGCGTCCTCAACGACGTGTACCGCGAATCAGTCCGACTCGGTGTGGTCGTCAACGAAGCGCGTGTCCGCGCGTGCGGAGGTTTCGACACTTCGACGTGGGCATCGACCGGAGTGATCTACGACGTTGAGGTCGACTCAGATGCGATCGAGACGGACGTCGCACACTTGATCGAAGTCGTCGACGAGGTGGCTGAGATTCCCAGGACGCTCCGATCGGGCACGACCGTGAAGCGCCTGACCACCGACTGACTCAGCCCGGGCGCCGTCCATCGGCTTGAGGAGTAGCGCAGAACTGCACTCTGCTCGGCCCAACCAGGCGTCCGAGGCCTGCTCGAACGCACTCGGTAATCGCAGCCGACTACGGAACGCTGAGCACTCGGCTTCCGGCGCAGTCGGTCAGGCCAGGCTCGTGAAGTGCCGCACGTAACGCGATTACCGACTGTCGCCGGTCCGGGTTGGCCGTCGGGATTATGCAGTGCGCGGCTTGGGCCGGACTGTGTCGCGGTTCGGTGCCCGGGACTAGTGATTCTGGGCGACGAAGTGTGCGGTGTTGCCGGAGGTCGACCGCGGCGAGGGTTTCGGCCGACAGCCCGTACAGACCGGGTCTTCTATTTCGAGCAGCAAGCCGCTAACGGTGGTGCGTCGAGACTGAAGTCGTGTCCCGATCCAATTTGCATCACCCTGACGGTCTGGTGGTCCGAGTGAACCGGCGAGGCCGGTGATGGCCGAGGATCAGGCGATTCGTGTCACGAGTGAACGGTGGCCCGAGCCGGGCACGAAGAGGTTGCCGGCCGCCGACAGCTTCTTGATGTACTCGGCATCACCGTTGGTGGCTGCCGCCGACGCGTCGATCGCTGCTGCGTCCGCCCCGATTCCGATCCATGTCAACTGGCCGAACGTGCCGTACTCCTGCATCATTAAGCTGACCGGCATGTCGGTCAGCGACGTGACGTGTTGGGCGACGTCGATGCCCCAGCCGACTGCCTCTGCGTATTGGCCGTTGGCGATCACGGCGGTCGTGACGGTGGCCATCGTGCCGACGGGCGGCGGATCACCGAGGTCGCCGTGCAGTGGTGTTGCCAGCGAATCCTGGGGTGCGCCGACCACGATGTCTGCGCCCTTGGCGAGCTGCGCCTGGTAGTCCGCATCTCCGGCGATCGGAGCAGACTTCGCCATGAGATCGGCGATGCCCTCGACCCGCATGGTGAACGCCATCGCCCCGATCGGCGCCCCGAAGCCGGCGGCCCAGACCGCGACCTCGGTCCCCATCTTGGCGGTCACTAGAGTTGCCATCTCGGTGGCCCAGCTTGCCGCAGCGTCTTCTGGTCCGGCCGTCATCACCTGGCGTGTGAACAATTGCATGTTAATCCCCATCTCATGTCGTCGGATCCGTCGGTGACGGACCCCCATCGGCCGCGTCGGGCTCGACACGACCCGAGTCACAATCGCGCAATATGGGAGAACTGTCGAGTGCCATTTCACGACTCGCAACCAACGACGAAGTCCCGACGCGCAAGGGTGGACCGGGTTCCGGATCGAACGCCGCCCGTCACGCACCCCCTCGTCGACAGGGGCCCACCAGTCCCGAGATACAGATTCGGTCAGCTGGGAGGCTTGTCGCGAAAGCGTGTCGTGATGGGACGGACGCAGTAGCGGTTGGCGCAGTCCTGGGGTTCCTGCATTCCTGATCGAGTTCAGCCACGGAACGAAGGCCGCTGGGGCGGGTGAGGCCCGCCGGTCGCGGCGATCGGGGTACTCGGTTCAGTTCGAGTCGGAGCGGCGGAGAGACCAGCTTGCCTGCTGACAAAGAATCCGGCGTGGTAGTGGGGCGCGCCCGCAGTGGATTGCAAACTGACCGCTCAGCGGCACGACAGGACGTCGATCACGAGCGGTGACTTGCCCATGATCGACGTCCACGTCGCGATCGTTCAGCTGAATGCGTGGAGCTGTCCGCGAATCGCGCCGTTCGGGAACGCTGCGTTGTGGAGGTTGACGTAGTACTCGGACGGATCGTCCTGGATACCGTCGAACACGGACTCCTCGACGACAACGCAGGTCGTTGCGCCGGCGCGCTCGGGGTTCGCAAGCAGGTCCACAACAACGGGTCCAGTTGCCTTGCGCGGGTTGCGGGCGCTCGAGGACACCTCGTGGATGTGAAGGCCGGTCGGATCATCCACGTTGCGGAACGTCAACGTGTAGCAGACGTAGTGCAGCAGCCTTCAGCGACGCAGGCGCCGCAATGCGTGTTGCTCTCGACGTTCAAGGTCGCGTTGGGCTGCCGGTACGCATCGGGCTACACACCGGCACCGCCGTTGAACGTGACGGCGACTACTTCGGGCGGACCTTGAATCGTGCAGCTCGAATCATGTCCGCTGGCCACGGTGGCCAGATCCTGGTGTCCGACGTGACCGCAGGTTTGATCCGCGACGACGCAGCAGAGCTGGTGGATCTCGGCGAGCACCGCTTCGCTGGGGTCGACAACCCGATCCATCTTTGGCAGCTGGGTGGGCGCGAGTTCCCACCGTTGCGGACCTCGACAGCGCTCGCGGGAAACCTGCCGCACCCGTTGGACACCTTCATAGGCCGCGGCGACGAGCTGGGCATGTTGTCCGGCCTCATCGCGACGCACCGGTTGGTGACTGTGGTCGGCGTCGGCGGGATGGGCAAGACCCGCCTCGTCATCGCGCCAAGAAACAGCAATCTACCTGGTGTTTCGTGGAGCCCAGAGTGGGAATCGAACCCACGACCTACGCATTACGAATGCGTTCAAAGACGTCCAGCCAGGATCGTTACGTCCGACGGATGCTGTTTGACCAGGCTTTTGTAGGAGCTCGTGTTGTTGAGTGTTGATCAGTGTTGCCCCGTATATGGGACAGAATATGGGACAAACGAATGTTCGTGGTCCGTCCCGAGTTCAGCGAGGCTCAGCCAACGGGAACCGGGCGCGGAACGTAGCGGCGGGTTCGAGGGCGAATCCATCGGGACCGAACGTCACCGTGAACGCATCGAGGAAGCCAGCCTGCCCGAGCAGGACCGCGGTGCCTTGCATCGGCCACGGGTCGAGTACCGCCACGACACCCCGCCAGGAAGTCGTTTGACCGGCCGCGACCGCAGGCGGAGGACGAACCTCCAACGTCAGGTCGTAGATCGGCACGTCATGGGTCGCCCCGCCGAGCCGAAGCATCATCGTGGTCCCCGTGGCGACCGGATTACCTCCGGTGTCGAGCAGGCCGGCCGCGACGACGGTGATCGGTCCACCGGTGTCGATGACCGCTTGGAAGGTCGCCGGCGCGTGCGGTGTCGCGACCTCGACCACTGCCCGTAGCACTGGTTGCGGGCTGCGTCCTCGTCCTTCGCCGAAGTCCGTGTAGTTGTACAGCCAGGCGTCAGCCAAGCCCGTACACCACCGGCTCGCCCGGCGCGGGCGCACGCATGATCGAGACACCCTCGACACCCTCGGCGTCAAGGATCGCCATGAGGTCCGTGAGCGTTTCGGCGTCACGGGCGACATTGTCGTGGTCGTCGAGAGCAACCCAACGGCCCGCCCAGCTGGTGAGATCAAGCGTGCGGACCATGCCCAAACCGTATCAGTGACGCAGATACCCAGACGCTGTTCGCGTCCCAGATGCAGCCGCGCCGACTCGTGCGCACCGGAGGCTGTCACGCGACCGATCCGTCCAGTGGAACGGGTCCACGGGCAACCGGACGGGTAGGTGCGCGCATCTTGACGATGTCGAACCGACCCGAACTGCCGGCGCGCTAGCAGTGATTATGCGCTGCCCAATCGGAGCCCTGACCTCCAACACTTCGCCGGTTCCCGAGTGAACGGTCGAGCCGCTTGGACGGCGATTACCGGGCGGACCAGACCGACGCAACTTCGAGCGCACGACATTCGTCCGCGTGGGCAATCTCACGCCGAGATCCGGGCAAAGCGCGTCAGGTTCG
>JBGTIA010000733.1:0-4329 GCA_041745835.1 Ilumatobacteraceae bacterium
CTACCAGCCCCCGGAGGATCCGCTGGTCGGCGTGGCGCGTCAACTCGCCGTCACGGCCGAGCTGACCGCGGCCCATTCCGACCTCACCATCGTCGGGTCGGGCTACTCGTATGCGCAGGACTGGCTCGCCCACGTCGGCCAGGCCGTCGTCGCGGGCGGCGGGGCATCGATGGTGGGGCTCGGTCGCGTGATGCTGTCGTATCCCGAACTGGCTGCAGACGTGCTGGTGGGTCGCCCGTTGCAGCGGGGGTTGATCTGTCGGACGTTCAGCGACTGCACCACGGCGCCGCGCAACGGACTCGTGTCGGGGTGCTACCCGCTCGACCCGTTCTACAAGGACCACCCCCAGCGCGTGCAACTCGCCCGTGCCAAGCGCACGGCGAAGCAGCGGCTGCGCTGACCGTCGGCGCTCAGGGTTCGAGGCGCGACACGAAGTCGGCGATCAGGTCGGCGACCGCGGCGGCGTGGGTGTCTTCGTGCATCGAGTGGCCGCCGCTCTCGACGACCTCGAGGCGGGCGTCGGGCATCTTGCGTTCGAGGTACTGCCCGGAGCCGGTGTATTCCGGGCGATCGTCGCTGCCGGCGAGTACCAACGTCGGCGTGGCGATGTCGACGAGGCGGTCCATGACGACGGAATCCTCCTGGAGGTTCATCGTGGTCACCTGCTCGGGGACGCCGAAGCGGTGGGCGTTGCGGCGGGAGCGGTCGTTCCACTCCGTGCGCTTGAGCGGGTCGCGGAACCCGGGACCGGTGTTCAGCACGACGATGCCCCGTGCCATGGCGGGTCGCGTGGCCGCATGTGCGAGCGCGAGGTAACCACCGAGCGAGTGGCCGACCAGCACGGCCCGCTCGTCGGTGTCGGCCTGCAGGTCGGCGAGCACATCGTCGAGGTCGTCGAGGGCACGGTCTCGCGTGTACTCGTCCGGATCGTCCGGAACGGGGGAGTCACCGTGGCCGAGCAGATCCACCGCAACGGTCGTGAACCGGTCGGCGAGGAGCTCCGTGCAACGATCCCACGTGTGGGCCGACGTGCCCATGCCGTGCACGAACACGATCGGTGGGCCGTCACCTCGACGGACGGTGTGCAACCTGGTCGACATCGTCACTCGCCGTATTCGTGTTCGGGCGCTGGGTACACGCCCGAGTCGACGTCCTCACGAAACGCAACGGCGGCGTCGAGCAGGGTCTGACCGATCGACGCGTACTGCTTGACGAACTTCGGGATGCGGCCGCGCGTGAACCCGGCCCAGTCGCTCCAGACGAGCAGCTGGCCGTCGCAGTCGGGCCCCGCACCAACCGAGATCGTCGGGATCGAGAGCTCCTTGGTGACCTGGCCGGCCACTGCGGACGGCACCATCTCGAGCACCACCGCGAAGGCGCCTGCCTCCTCGACGGCGTGGGCATCGGCCAGCAACTGCTCGGCGCCTTCGCCGCGCCCCTGGATGATGTGGCCGCCCAGGCCGTGCTCGCTCTGGGGAGTGAATCCGATGTGAGCCATCACGGGGATGCCGGCTCTGACGATCCGTCGGATCTGTTTCGCGCTGCGAACGCCTCCTTCGAGCTTCACGGCGTGTGCGCCGGTCTCCTTCATGAACCGGATCGCCGTCGCGAGTGCCTCGTCGGGTCCGTTCTCGTAAGACCCGAAGGGCATGTCGGCGATGACGAACGCTCGCTTGGCGCCACGGACGACGGCAGCGGTCAGCGGGATCAACTCGTCGACGGTGACCGGAATGGTGGTGTCGTAGCCGAACACGGTGTTTCCCGCGGAGTCGCCGACCAGGAGGAAGTCGATGCCGGCATCATCGAAGATCGACGCCGACAAACAGTCGTAGCTCGTGAGGCCGGTGATCTTGATGCCCTGATCCTTGGCCCGTTGGAAGTGGCGCGTCCGAACCCGCTTGAGAGCGGGATCGGCCTGGCCGGACCCGTAGGGCCGCTGTTCGTCGGTCACCCGACCACCGTAGACCGTACGATCCTCGGCTCAGGCCTCCGACCAGGGGATCGGTGGGAGTTCGTCGAGGGCGTCGAAGAGGTGCTTGACGAAGCGCTTCTGGATGTCGGCCAGATAGTCCGAGTCGGCCTCGATGCGGTGCTCGTCGAACGACAGCGCGTCGTTGCGGTACACCGCCAGATCGAACGGGGGCCCGACGGACAGATTGGCTCGGGTCGTGCTCAGCATCGAACCGAGCGCGATCTTGATCGCGAGGTCGATGTCGGCCCGAGCGTGGACGGCCAACTCCAGCCAGAACTTGCCGAACTTCGTCTCGCCGATCTGCAGGAACGGGCGGGTCTTCGACGAGCGGATGTAGTTGCCCTCGGGGTAGACGAGGAAGATCTCGGGTATCTCGCCGGCGATCTGGCCGCCGAGAATGAACGTCGCCGTGCCGTCCGCACCCGACGCGGCGAGTGCGTCTCTGTGGCTCGCCACGACCTCGCGGCTGATCCGGCCGAGGTAGAGCGCAGCCTCGAAGAGCCGTTCGACCGTGCCGAGGGTCTCGCGCCCGTCGCCGGCCCGAAGGTCACGATCGATCCGGTCGAGCACTTCCTGGGTGGTCGCCAGGTTGCCCGCTGACTGGATCACGAACGCTCGATCCGGCGCCGGCGCCACGACGTGCATCTTGCGGTAGACGCTGATGTTGTCGACGCCGGCGCTGGTGCGTGTGTCGGAGAGGAGGACGATGCCCTCCTCGAGCCGGACGGCGAGGCAGTACGTCATCAGAGCCGCCCGGCGGCACGAGCGGCGTCCTCCGCCGCGGTCAGCTGCCCCTCGACGATCTGGAGACCGTTGCGCCAGAAGTCGGGATCGGCGAGGTCGCAGTCGACGATCCGACCGAGATCCTCGGGCTTCATCGATCCGCCGGCGCGCAGCAGGTCGAGGTAGGCCGGCACGAAGGCGTCGCCCTCCTCGCGATAGCGGGCGTAGACCGACAGCGCGAGCAACTGTCCGTAGGCGTAGGCGTAGACGTATCCGGGAGAACCCATGAAGTGCGGGACGTAGCTCCACCAGGTCTTGTAGCCGTCGGTGATCTCGACCGAGTCGCCGAGCATTGCCTCCTGGCTCCCGGCCCACAGGTCACCGAAACGCTCGACGCTCAGCTCGCCCTCCTCGCGGCGCGCCGTGTGCACAGCGTGCTCGAAGCGATTCATCGCGATCTGGCGGAACACCGTGGCGATCGAGTCCTCGAGGGTCGACGCGAGCAGTGCGAAACGCTCGTTGGGGTCGTCGATCATCGAGAGCAGCCGATTGCTGGTCACGGTCTCTCCGAACACCGAGGCGGTCTCGGCAACGGTGAGTGGGACGTCCTGGTGGTAGATCCCCTGTTCGCGTGCGAGGTAGAAGTGGACCCCGTGGCCGAGCTCGTGGGCGAGCGTGGCCACATCGCGGGTGGTCGAGGTCCAGTTCAACAACACGTACGGGTGGTGGCTCGGCGCGACGCCCGCAGCGAAGGCACCCCCGCGTTTGCCCGGTCGGACGGGGGCATCGATCCACTGCTCGTCGATGAATCGATCGACGATGCCCGCCAGTTCGGGCGAGAACGACGCGTATGCGTCGCGCACGATGCTCGTCCCTTCACTCCAGCCGATCTCGCGTTCGGTGCTGGCGACCGACGCCATCCGGTCGTAGTCGGCGAGCCGATCGATGCCGAGGACCTGCGCTTTCAGGCGATACCAGCGCTGGGGGATCGAGTAGTTGTCGACGACGGCGTCCACCAGCGCCTGCACCGATTCGTCGGACGCTTCGTTCGCCAGGTTCCGCGACGAGACCCACGACCCGTACGAACGGAGCCGATCGTCGATCGCCTTGTCGTGCAGCAACGTGTTGAAGACGTACGCCCGGGTGCGCAGCCCGGGTTCGAGCCCGGCCGTGATGCCCGATGCGACCTGTTGACGTACCGCACGGTCGGGGTGCTGCAGCATCGACGCAGCCTGCATCAGCGGCCGTCCTGGGCCACCGAGTTCGTCGGGGAGGTCGACGGTGATCGCCGAGGTGAGCTCGTCGAAGAGCCGGACCCACGCAGAGAACCCGGTCTGGCTCTTCTCGGCGAGGATCGTCTCCTCGGCCTCGTCGAGCAGATGCGGCCTGGTCAGGCGCAACTTCTCCAGGTGGTGGCGACAGAAGTCCAGCTGCGCGTCGGCGAGCACGCTGGCGACATGGTCGTCGTCGGCGGCCGCCCACTCGAGGTCGAAGAAGATGAGCTTGGTGCCGATCGCCGTCGATCGTTCCTGCGCGGCAGCCATCGCCGCGCCGCGTGCCGGGTCGTCGGTCGCGGTGGAGAACGCGAGCATGGCGTGGTAGCCGGCGCGGGACACGAGGTCGTGCATCTCGGC
>JBGTIA010000734.1:0-2633 GCA_041745835.1 Ilumatobacteraceae bacterium
CACCGATCGGGGAGCGATCGCCTCCTTCGTCAACCCTGCCGTGGCTGCGATCAGCCCCCTCGAGACACCCGCGGGCGTCGCTGCTGCGATCGACCGAGCGGCCGGCCTCAACCGCGATGTGTGCCGACGTCACGCAGCCGCACGACTGTCCGACGATCGGATGGTCCAATCGTACGTGGCGCACTACCGCGACGCGATCGCCGGGTCGACCAGCGCGAGCGGCCCCGAATCAGACCGGTGGGCGGTGTTCCAGGAGGAGCATCGTGGCGTCGTCGCGTAGCCCGTCGTCGGAGAAGTTCAGCACATTGTCGGTGAGGTGCAGAACGGTTTCTTGGGCGGGCAGGTCTTCGAGCGAGGCTCGTACGAAGTAATCGGCAAGACGATCATCGCCGAAGAACGACTTGTCCGACGCCCGCGCCTCCGAGATCCCGTCCGTGTAGAACAGCAGCCGGTCGCCGCTCTGGAGGTCGTGCTCGGCCACCTCGACGACCGGTCCGCCGAGACCGAACGGCTTCGACGGCTTGCACTGCAGCGGTCCGTCGTAGGTTCCGTTGCGCACGAGCATCGGCAGGACGTGACCTGCATTGATCCACTCGAGCGTGTTGGTCTGCAGATCCAACGTGCCGAGGATGCCGGTGACGTAGTAGGAGCTTCCGAACTGTGCCGAGATCGCTGCGTCCACGGTTTCGTAGGAGGCAACGAGATCCAATCCTGAGCGACGCGAGTTCCGCAGACTGTTGATCACCGTTGCTGCCATCAGCACTGCAGACATACCGTGACCGATCGCGTTGACGATCGCGAAGTCGACGCGTGTCGAGTCGAACGCGTAGTCGAACGAGTCCCCGCCGATGGCGTAGGCCGGAGCCAGGCTGCCGCTGATCGCGACCTGTTCGATTGTGCAGGTCAGCGGCGGGAGCAGGTCCCACTGCGGCCGACAGCGGTTCGGCACGGGCGGGCACGAGCCGCAACATCGGTGTAGCGAGCCTTGACAATCCATGACATCACGAAGACGGCGGCGAGCGGGTCGAGCAGTTCCGGCACGACGCCGTCCCAGTCGTCGAACTCCCCGCTGGGGTGTCGTGAGGTCAAGCCAGGCGGCCCGATGCTGCCGGGTGACCCCGCCATCTCCCGGCTGTTTGGGAGAACCGGCGTGACGGGTAGTGAGTAGGCACACCAGATGGCGCGTGGCTCCGGACCCAGGCAGCGCCTCGAGCCGGAGACGTCATGACCGTTGTTCACCCAGTACAGACCGGCTCATCGACCAATGTCGATGGTCCGGTTCCCGTGAGTTTCGACGGCGAGCGCCGCAAGCTCAATGTTCGGTTCGGTGTCGGCGATGGCACCGATGTCGCCCTGGGGCACGCTCACCGACCGGTGTGGCGGGGCAGGGTCCATGTCATCGGGCTCGTTGCGGCGGTTCCAGCGGTCGGCGCGCTGCTCCTGAACTCGACCGGCAACACACGGCTTCGGGTCGCTCTCGGGGTCTACGCGGTGGGCTTGTGCTCGATGTTCGCTGCGTCGGCGACCTATCACCGTTGGGTCCACGGGTTGAAGGCGAGATGTATATGGCGGCGCGTCGATCACGCTGTGATCTTCGCTGCGATCGCGGGGTCGAGTACACCGATCCTGGTGGCGGCGCTGCCGGGTACGACGGGCTACGCGCTGGTCGGAGCCGTCTGGTCCGTGGCGCTGCTCGGCGCAGCGTTCAAGCTCTCACGTTGGGACCACGGCGATCGGGCGGGAACGGCGATGTACGCAGTGACCATTGTGTTGGCCGCAACGGCCGTCCCGTGGCTGTGGGCTCGCCACGGTGTCGGACCGGCGGCGCTCGTGATCGCAGGCGGCGTCGTCTATCTCGTCGGCGCTGCGGGCTTTGCCAAGCGGTGGCCCATGCTGCGCCCGACCGTGTTCTCGTATCACGAGGTGTGGCACGTCTTCACGGTCATCGCCGCAGTGACTCAGTTTGTGGCCATCTGGATGCTGGCGACCTGACGACGAGCTTGAGCAACGCCCGAGCCTTGCGTGAGTTCCATGCGACGTCGTTCCCGTCGACGTCGATGCACGCAAACCGTCCGAGCACCCGAATTCGCGGCGCAGCGGTCGGGTACTCGCCGGAGACGCCGAACTCACCGGTCGGTGCCCGATCGACGGCTACCTCGCGAACGGTCTCAAGTCGTGTGCTCAACGCATCGGCACGCTCCCGGAGTTCCACCAATCCCAACCGTGCTGCTGCCGATCCTGCCTCGGCGATGATCGCCAACGGCGATTCGATGGCACGCCGCGAAGTCGCCCAGGCCCAAGCCGCCGAAGCCGACTTCCAGTCGTATGTCCGCAGCGTTTCGAACAGCAACGGGGGCACCGCTGACGAGCTCGCCAAACTCGCCGACCTCAAGTCGAGCGGCGTGATCAGCGAAGCCGAGTTCGCCCAACAGAAGGCCAAACTGCTCGTCTGAGCGTCGTTCGTCCCTTGCCGAACGACGCCTACTCACCGCGCAATGCGGAAGCCGACGTTGCCGGTGGTGCTGTCGGGGGTGGACGAACTGCGGGCGTCGACGCGATAGCGCCGGCAATAGCTTTCGTGGCAGAGGTACGACCCTCCACGCATCACTCGGCGATCGCCGCCGTCCGGTCCG
>JBGTIA010000735.1:0-10651 GCA_041745835.1 Ilumatobacteraceae bacterium
GGGCCGCTGCACGACGCGCTCGGCGCGCTCGGCGCGACGGTCGTTCCGGCCGAGACCACCGGACACCTGCCGGTGACCGTGTCGGGCCCGTTGCGGCGAGCCGATGCCGTGGTGATGCCCGGCGACATCTCGAGCCAGTACGTCACCGCATTGATGCTGATCGCCCCGTACATCCCCGGCGGGCTCAAGCTGTGGTTGTCGTCGGGCCTCGTGTCCCGGCCGTACCTCGAGATCACCCGCTCGGTCATGGCGGCATTCGGTGTCACCGACGTGGAGATCAAGGATCGTCACGTCACGGTGGAGCCGGGCGAGTACCTCCCGACCCGCTACGTCATCGAGCCCGACGCCAGTTCGGCGAGCTACCCCCTTGCTGCCGCTGCCATGGTCGGTGGCGCGGTCAGCGTGCCGGGCCTCGGCTCCGCTTCGGTGCAAGGCGACGCCCGATTCGTCGACGTGTTGGCCTCGATGGGCTGCATCGTCACGGCCGGACCCGACACCACCGTCGTGATGCGACGTCGCGACACCCCGCTGCGGGGCGTCGATGTCGACATGGCCGACATCTCCGACCTCGTGCCGACGCTGGCTGTCGTCGCCACCCAGGCGGTCACCCCGACTCGGATCAGCGGCGTGGGGTTCATCCGCGGCAAGGAGAGCGACCGTCTCGGCGACCTCGCCAGCGAACTCAACAAGACCGGCGCACTGGTGAGCGTCGAGCCCGACGGACTGCTGATCGAACCCACCGATCTGTTGCACGGCGCCGTTCTCGAAACGCACCACGACCATCGCCTCGCCATGGCGTTCGGGTTGTTGGGTCTCGTCGTCGACGGCATCGAGATCGCCGATCCGGCGGTCGTGTCCAAGAGCTGGCCGAGCTACTGGGACGCACTGGCTGCGATCCCTGCGCACCTGACGTGACCGTGACGCCTCCTGACACAGACACCGACTCGGAGACGGACACCAGCAAGCCGCGCGTTGCTGCGTTCGACGTCGACGGGACCCTGACCGCAGCCGATTGTGTGGTGCCGTTCCTGCGCCGGACGGTGGGCACGCCCACACTGGTACGTCGCATGCTGCGGTCACCGCTCGGGCTGACCCGGGCGGGTCTGCGGCGAGATCGCGATGCGCTCAAAGCCGCCAGTGCGGCCGCCACGTTCCGGGGTTTACCGATCGAACTCGTCCGGGCCGACGCCGAGGTGTTCGCCCGCGAAGTTCACGATCGGCGCCTGCGTCGCGACGTGGTGCAGTCGTTGCACCGACACCTCGAGGCCGGCGACACGGTGCTGTTGGTGTCGGCGTCGTTCGAGGTCTACCTGCGACCTCTCGCGAAGCTGCTCGGCGCCCACGACGTGCTCGCCGTTCGACTGGAGGTCGACGACGACGGGATCCTGACCGGCGGCTTGCAGGGGTTGAACTGTCGAGGGCCCGAGAAGGTCGTCAGACTCCACGACTGGCTCGATCGTCACGCTGGTGGTCGAGCTGCAGTGCACCTCACCGCGTACGGCGACTCGCATGGCGATCGGGAACTGCTCGCCGACGCCGACGAGGCACACTGGCTCGGCCGCGGTTCCATGCCCGGTGTCGCGCCGGGTGTGCAGCACGGCGCCGTGCCCCGATGAGATACCCGATCGGGGCACCGGCGCCCACTACCGTCACCGACGCCATGACGTGCCACCCGACCGATCGCGAGCACCCGGCGTGCTGAGGGCACTGCTGCGCCAGTCGCGCCCCAAACAATGGCTCAAGAACGTCCTGGTCTTCGCCGCCCCAGGCGCTGCCGGCGTGCTCGACGAGGGCCACAATCTCGTGCTCACGCTCGTTGCGTTCGTGTCGTTCTGTTTCGCGGCCAGCGGGATCTACATCTGGAACGACCTCCTCGACGTCGAGGCCGACCGGCGCCATCCGACCAAGCGCAACCGCCCGATCGCTTCGGGCCAGTTGTCGATCCCGGTGGCCCGCATCGCCGGTGTGATCTTTCCGATCATTGCGCTGGCGCTCGCCGCGGCCACCGGACGCTGGCAGACGGTGGCAGTCATCGGCACCTACATCGTGATCACCCTCGCGTACACCTTGCACCTCAAGCACGTGCCGGTCGTCGACGTGGTCACGGTGGCCGCAGGGTTCGTGTTGCGCGCCGCCGCAGGCGCCGTCGCGGTCGACGTGCCGATGTCGAACTGGTTCGTGTTGTGCATCACGTTCGGTTCGTTGTTCATCGTGGTCGGCAAGCGCTACGCCGAGTTGAACGCGGTCGGCGAGGACGCCGGCACCCGAGCCACCCTCGAGGAGTACACGGTCGGCTACCTGCGGACCATGCTGTCGGTCAGCCTCGCGGGTGTCCTGATCAGCTACTGCGTCTGGGCGTTCGAGACCAGCTCCGAAGCGGCGAGCGACTGGCCGCTCTACGAACTGTCGATCGTTCCCATGCTGATGGCGCTCATGCGGTACCTGCTGGTGCTCGAGAAGGGCGGCGGGGCAGCGCCCGAGGAGGTCTTCGCGAGCGATCGGTTGTTGCAGCTCCTCGGGTTGTGCTGGGTGGTCGTCTACGGGTTGGCGGTGTACGTGTCGTGATGGCCGCCATGCATCGTGACGTGGTGAACCTCGACGAGGTGAAAGGGCCGATCGCCGTGAGACTGGCGCGATGAGATCGACGAGACGCGAACTGTCGGGGTGGGGGAGGACCTCACCCTCGGTCGCCGACGTCTTCGACGTGGCCGCTGACGAGCTCACCGCCGACCTGCTCGCCGGATTCGGCAACGACCGTGGTGCCATCGCTCGCGGGCTCGGACGGGCCTACGGCGATTCCGCCCAGAACGCAGGTGGCAGCGTGGTGCGGCTCGCTCCCGGACCGATCCTGCTCGATCCGTCGGCAGGCACCGTGCGGGTTGGTGCCGGGGTCAGTCTCGACGAGTTGATGCGTCACGTCGTGCCGCGCGGCTGGTTCGTGCCGGTGACGCCGGGCACTCGCTTCGTGACGGTCGGCGGCGCCATCGCGAGCGACATCCACGGCAAGAACCATCACGCCGATGGTTCGTTCGGTGAACACGTCGATTCCTTCACCTTGCTCACCGCCGACGGCGATCGTCGCGTCGTCACCCCGCACGACGAGGCCGACCTGTGGTGGGCGACGATCGGAGGCATGGGCCTCACCGGTGTGGTCATCGAGGCGACCGTGCGGCTGCTGCCGATCGAGACCAGCCGTTGTATCGTCGACACCGAACGCGTCCCGAACCTCGACTCGCTGCTCGAGCGGATGGAGTCGGGCGATCACCGATACCGGTACTCGGTGGCGTGGGTCGATCTGGTCGCGAGCGGCTCGAACATGGGCCGATCGGTGCTGACACGCGGCGACCACGCCTCGCTCGCGGAGCTCTCCGACCACGATCCGAGCGCGGTCGACGATCCCTTGGCGTTCGGTCCTCCCTCGCTGGTCGCCGTTCCGCCAGGGCTCCCGAACCTGCTCAGCAAGCCAGCCGTGCGCGCCTTCAACGAGCTCTGGTATCGCAAGGCGCCACGCTCGCATCGCGGCATCGAGTCGATCACAGGGTTCTTCCATCCGCTCGACATGATCGGCGACTGGAACCGGCTCTACGGCCGTCCTGGGTTCCTGCAGTACCAGTTCGTGGTGCCGTTCGGCGCCGTCGACACCCTTCGCTCGATCGTGAACACCGTCTCCGCCTCCGGACACGCAAGCTTCCTCGCCGTCCTCAAGCGGCTCGGACCCGACAGTGGCGGCATGCTCAGCTTCCCGACGCCGGGATGGACCCTGACCCTCGACCTCCCTGCGGCAGCGCCCGGCCTCGACGGGCTCCTGGCAGAACTCGACCGCCGCGTGCTCGACGTCGGGGGACGGCACTACCTGGCCAAGGACGCCACCACGACGCCCGAGGTGATCCGAGCCGGCTACCCCAGACTCGACGAGTTCCTCGCGGTGCGCCGCCGCGTCGACCCGAACGGCGTCTGGGCCAGCGACCAGGCCCGGCGCCTCCACCTGCTGTGAAGCCCTTCTCGGAATCGAACGCTCAACCCGAACCGGACATGACAGGAACCGCATCGTGAACAACGCCGTCGCTCAGCCGCAAACCATCGTCGTGCTCGGAGGCACCAGCGACATCGGTCAGGCCATCGTCGCCGAACTCGTCTCGCCGGCACTCCGCACCGTCGTGCTGGCCGTGCGCCAACCCGACGACGTCGACACCGACACGCTGGCTGACACCCTGCACTCTGGTGACGCCGAGATCGTGGTGGTGCCCTTCGACGCGACCGCACCGGAGACGCACGCCGACGTCGTGGCCGACATCGTCACACGGGTGGGCGATCTCGACGTCGTGATCCAGGCGTTCGGACAGCTGGGTACCGCCGCACTCAGCGATCCGGTCGAGGCGGCGGCCCTGGCACAGGTGAACTATGTCGGTGCGGTCTCGAGCGGCCTGGCCGTGGCCGACCAGCTGCGTCGCCAGGGACACGGCACCCTCGTCGTACTGTCGAGCGTCGCCGGGTTCCGTACCCGAGGCTCGAACTTCGTGTACGGCTCGACCAAAGCGGGCCAGGACGGATTCGCCACCGGGCTCGGCCACTCGCTTGCCGGGACCGGCGCTCGGGTGATGACCGTCCGCCCCGGATTCGTGCGCTCCTCGATGACCACCGGCATGGCCGAGGCGCCGTTCTCCGCCGACCCGGCCGACGTGGCAGCTGCCGTCGCGGCAGGACTGCGCCGCAAGCGCAGCGTGGTGTGGGTGCCAGGCATCCTGCGGGTGGTGATGGGACTGTTGCGCTTCGCTCCCGACGTCGTGTGGCGCCGCCTCGACCGCTAGCGCCAGGAATTGACCTGTCAGACCACGTCGCGTCGGTGCACGATGACGAGCCCGACCACGGCGGGGACGAGCGCCCAGACGATCAAGGCACCGAGTGCGGCCGGTTGGCTGATGTCGTCGACGGTGCCGGAGATGACGTTGGCGAGGTTGGCCGGCATCCACGATGCGGTGTCGTTGGCGAGTTGGACGACGAGGGGAGGGGCGACCATGAAGGTGAACACGGTGAGCGTGACGGCGCCGCCCACGTTCCGGATGATGGAGCCGATCCCGGCGCCGAGTACGGCCCCGGCGGCGCCGGCGAATCCGGCGGCTGCGAGGACTCGAAGGACGTCGGTGGTGGAGACGAGGAAGCCGTAGTCGGTGGTCGGCAGTGCCATCGCTACTGCAGCAACGGTCAGTCCGGCACCGATGAGGCTGAGGATGCAGCCGCCGGTCGCCACGGCGGTGAGTTGGGCCAGCACCGCTCGGTGTCTGATCGGCGAAGCCATGAACGTGGGGACGATGGTGTTGTGGCCGTACTCGCGGGCGACGGCGATCGCACCGAACAGACCAGCACCCATGAAGGCGTTGAACGCGAATGCGATGAGTGAGAGTTGATCGGCTTCGGTGGCGATGAAGGCCTTGGAACCATCCATGTCGGTGCCGGCGACCACTGCGAACGCATTGAGAGCGGCGATCACGATGAGCACGGCGACGAACGCCAGCGGCATCTTGGTGGTGGTGAGCTTTCGGAGCTCGGATCTGATCAGTCGTCGCATGGTCATGACGCGATGTCCTTGTCGGTGGTCGATTGGTTGGTCCACTGCAGGAAGAGTTCTTCGAGCGAGCCGGCATGTGCGGACAGTTCGTGGAGGGCGATGCCTGCGGCGAAGGCGCGGTCGCCGACCTGGTCGATGTCCATGCCCCGCACGATGACGCTGTCGGGTCCGTGGTCGTGGATCGTGGCGCCGGCTCGTGTCAGCTCGCCAGCGAGACGGTTGACGTCGTCGGTGCGAACGAGGGTGACCGACTGTTGGAGCTCGGCCAGGGCCCCGTGGGTGACGAGGCGTCCGTCGTTGATGACGATGACGTCGTCGGCGAGGTGTTCCACTTCCGACAGGAGGTGGCTCGACACGAACACGGTGCCGCCGTTCGCAGCGCGTGCACGGAGGAGGTCCCGGAGCGTTCGGATGCCCTGGGGATCGAGGCCGTTGCCGGGTTCGTCGAGGATGAGCACCGGTGGTTCGCCCATGAGCGCAGCGGCGAGGCCGAGGCGTTGGCGCATGCCGAGGGAATAGGCACCCGCTCTCCGGTTGGCTGCTTCGGTGAGACCGACCTGTTCGAGCATGTCGTCGACGCGTGCGTGGTCGATCCCTGTGGCGTCGGCGAGTATCAGGAGGTGGTTGCGTCCGCTTCGTCCCGGGTGGAATGCGTCGGATTCGATCATTGCGCCGACAGTTCGGCACGGATCGGGCAGGTCCCTGTAGTGCGATCCCCCGATCGTCGCTGCGCCGTCGCTCGCTGCGGCGAGGTCGAGCATGATCTTCATCGTCGTGGACTTGCCGGACCCGTTCGGTCCGAGGAAGCCGGTCACCCGGCCCGGTGGCACCGAGAAGCTGAGGTCGTCGACGACGATGTGGTCGCCGTAGCGCTTGGTGACGTGTTCGACTTCCACGATGTACTCGTGACCCGACGCAACGGGCTCTGCGTGGCGAGGTCTCGTCGTTCGAGTGGTCGAGCTTCCCTTGGAGGATGTCACGGTCATCGGTGTTCCTTGTCCGTCAGTGATCGCGGCCAATGCCCACGATGCGCGCGTTCACGCGCACCGCAACAGGGTCGAACGTCTCGGTGGTTGATTCTTCGGCCCGGCGCGGCTCAGTGACGATCGCCTCTATGTCGCTGGGACCGGCGAGGCGCACCATCGATGACAGGAGTTCCACCGCTCTTCCGCCTCCGAATCGAGACCACCGACATGAGCACGCACATCGATCACCGCGAAGACCAACTCACGCGCAACGGGCACGGCACCACCGACTCCGAACGCACGACACCACCCCCACGAGCCGGGTCGAGCCCGCGCCTCGACGGGTCCGCCGATCGTGCTCGCATTCTCCTGGAGCCGATCTGGAGAGACTGGAGAATCGGCGCAGCAGCAGCGGTCGGAGCTGCCGCTGCATGGGGTCTTGTCGCCGGGTGGTGGACCCCGCGCAGCCCACTCACCACCAGCCAAGCGATCTGGTCGATCCTCATCAGCCTGCTCGTCGGAATGTCCGCCGGACTCATGATGCGATCGAGGCGGGCAATCCTCGTCGCTCCGGTCATCTTCGTAACGGTGTTCGAGGTGACCAGGATCCGCACCAGTGGACCCACCGTCGATGCGCCCATGTTCAGCCAGTACGGGACCTTCGCGCTCGTTGTCGGCCGCGGCTTCCACGCCCTGCTCTCGCTGGCCCCGCTTGCATTCGGCGCCATCCTTGGCGCCGGCATCGCCCGCCACCTACGACGATCTGAAGCACTCGCGAAGCCTTCGCGTCGCTGGGCTCTCATCGCACGACGAAGCGTCGCGGTCCTCGCGGCGCTCGGACTCGGCGCGTTCACCGTCCTGCTCGCCCGACCTGCCTCGACTGACTCGATCGTTGACGCCGACGGCAACACCCTCGAAGGCTCGATCGCCGAACTGACCACCGTCGACATCAACGGCCACGACCTCCACCTGATGATCCGCGGCTACAGCATCGACAACCCGGTGCTGCTCTTCCTCGCTGGTGGCCCCGGCGGATCCGAGATGGGCGCCATGCGCAAGCATCTTCCCGAACTCGAGCAGCACTTCACCGTGGTCACGTGGGACCAACGCGGAACCGGCAAGTCCTACGACGAACTCGATCCGAGCAGCACGTACACCCTCGCCGGCGTGATCGACGACACCATCGCCGTCACCAACCACCTCCGGGACCGCTTCGACCAGGACCGCATCTACCTCCTCGGCCAGTCGTGGGGCTCCACGCTCGGCGTCCTCGCCATCCAAGCCCAACCCGAGCTGTACAGCGCGTTCATCGGCACCGGACAGATGGTGAGCCAACTCGCCACCGACACCATCTTCTACAACGACACCCTCGATTGGGCCCGGGCCAACAACGACACCGGCCTCGTCGACGACCTCACCACCATCGGCCCTCCGCCATACGAACAGATGCTCCACTACGAGACCGCGCTGTCGTTCGAGCACGAGGTCTACCCCTACGACCACAGCGCCAACGCCGAAGGCGAGGGCGGGTTCTCCGAGAACTTCTTCGTTCCCGAGTACGCCCTGATCGACCAGGTCCACCTTCTCGGAGCATTCATGGACACCTTCAGCGTCCTGTACCCGCAGCTCCAACTCATCGACTTCCGGGAGACGGCGACCGACTTCGAGATCCCGATGTTCTTCGTCCAAGGCGCCCACGAAGCGGACGGACGAGCCGACGTCTTCGATGACTGGTACTCGACCGTCGACGCCCCGATCAAGGACCTCGCCATCCTCGACACCGCCGGTCACCGACCCCTCTGGGAGCAACCCGTCGACTTCGTCGACTACATGGTCGACACCGTCCTCAGGCAAACGACCGCCGAGGACTGATCGACTGGCGGGTGCAGGCAGGCGCAGCGGCTCATGGCGCGTCGGGAGCGTTGCTGAGCACGATCGAGACGTCTCGGGCGATACGAGCGTCGCGAAGCTCCCAGAACGAAACCATGTAGGGCGTTCCGTGCTCGTCGTCGATCTGGGCAGCGATGACGTTGCCCGACGCCGCCACACGTGACACCCGGGTACGTTTGCCTTCCGCTGTGGCTTGCGTGAGCGCCGCTCGGACGTCCGGGCCTGACAGATCCAGCCGTTGCCCGCCGATGTGTGCTTCGAGGACGACGTCGTCGGTGTAGTCGCCGCTCAGGCTGTCGACGTCGGCGGCGTTGAACGCAGCCTCGTGCCGGCGGAGCCACGACCAGGCGACCGAGTGGCGGGACTGATCGGTCCCGGCGAGGATCGTCGCAAGCACGCGCCATCGGCGCTGGCGCTCACGGTAGAGAAGCCAGGCGAATGCTGCCACGACCAAGGTGAGGGGGCCGGCGTCGATGTGGACCACATCGGTGTAACGGCTGCGACCGCCGTCGAGTGGCTCGACGAGAATGTCGTGCCGCCACGAGCGGATGACGCCGCCGGACTCGTCGGAGCGGAGCACGCGTTCGTGATCATCGATGCACTCGAGATGAATTCGATGTCTCGAGAACGGAACGACGCCGAACAGCAGCAGCCACCCTGTGGCTTCGTCGCCCTGCTGCCATGGCTCGATACGGCGAGCGGGGCGCCAGTCGAGGATGCCACGGGTGACGAACCGGAATGCCTGGGGGGTGCGAACCGCAGCCCACACCAGGTCAGCAGGAGCGTCGAGAACGGACGAACGGCGGATCGTGTGCGCAGCAGTCATGTTCACTATTGTGAGCAAAGCTCATATCCAGTGCAACTCGCTTTCGGAAGAAACTCGCATGGCCCGAATGCCATCAGCAGAACCCCGCAAACAGCCCCGCCAACGCCGATCAGCCGAAACTGTCGAACGCATCCTCGACGCTGCTACTCGCATCTTCGACGAACGTGGCTACCGAGCAACCACGACCAACCACGTCGCCGAAGCGGCCGGAGTGTCCATCGGCTCGCTCTACCAGTACTTCCCGAACAAGGACGCACTGCTGGTCGCCTTGGCCGAGCACCACATCGACGCGGTCGCACGACAGTTCGGCGAACGACTCACCCATCTGCGCAACGAGCGGCCGACTCTGGATGACACCGTGCGGTTGCTCCTCGAACTCACCGTCGAACTCAACGACACCTCGCGGCTTCACGCCATCCTGTTCTCCGATTGCCCACGGACCCCGGCGCTGACCGAACGGCTCGCACGCTTCACCGAGCTCCTCGTCAGCGAGGTGACGTGGCACCTGGAACGCACCGAAAGCGTCGAGGCCGACCACCGGCTGCGGGCTCGGCTCACCATCGCCGCCGTCGACGCCGCCGTTCACGAGGTCGTGCTCACCGAACCGCCAGGACCCCGCCGAGTGGCCGCGACTGACGCACTCCGCTGCATCATCATTCGAGGCCTCCATTCTGCGCAGCCGATCCGTTCGAAGCGTTCCTCGCACGGCAGCACCGCTTGACGAACCCTTATTTCGGCGGGGACGAGGCGTACACCCGAGCGGTCCTGGTGGCACTCGACGACTCATCGCCGCCACCGATGCAGGCCACCCACGGCCCTGGACGGCGCTGAATGGCATGAAGCGACATGCAGTGCCGGCGACTTCGTATCTGTGGGGGGTGGCTCCACCCCGTCGCTTCATCGAACAGGGCTCGAGTGTCGGTGAGTGGACGAGAGCGAGCGCTCACCGGGTGTGGCAGTGCTCGCTCACCGTCGGTCTCCACAATCCGCAAGGTGACGACAACTCATCATTTCCATCTCCGTTCCGATCTTGTCAGGGTTCCTCGCTGGCCTGTCACCTTCGTCTCCGTCGGGGTCGTGGCAGCCGTTTGTGTGGTGGTCGCGTTCGGTTCGATCGGCAGCTCGGGTGACACCGCCGTGGTCGATCTCGACGTCGGAACCGCTGAAGTGAACGCGCTGAACGCCGTCGAGCCGATCAGCGCTCTGCTCGATGGCCGAGCGTTTTCGGGTTCTTCGCGTTTCAGGGTTGGAGGGTGGGTAGCAGGGTCCAGTCGGGGCGGCCGGCGTAGAGCAGGCAGCGGACTCGGTGGTGTCGGAAGTTCACGAGCCCGAACGCGACCCGCTTGATGCGCTTGGTCAGGTTGTTGACCGCTTCGGTTGGTCCGTTGGAGACGTGCGAGCGAT
>JBGTIA010000736.1:0-5255 GCA_041745835.1 Ilumatobacteraceae bacterium
GGACGACGACCTCGGCCACTACGCCGAGGTGCTCATCCCGTTCCTGGTGTCCCGGCAGATCTACACCGGCGCCGGCAAGGTGCTGCAGACCGCCAGGGGAGCGACGTACTCCATCGCGCAGCGTGCCGAGCACATCTGGGAGGGCGTGTCGTCGGCCACCACCCGCAGCCGACCGATCATCAACACCCGCGACGAACCCCACGCCGATGCCGAGAAGTACCGCCGCCTCCACGTGATCGTCGGCGACTCGAACATGAGCGAGTACACCAACTTCGTCAAGGTCGGCGCCGCAGCGTGCATGCTGAGGATGCTCGAGGACGACAACGTCGTGCTGCGCGACAGGACGCTCGAGAATCCGATCCGGGCGATCCGCGAGATCAGCCACGACATCACGTGTCGCCGCACGGTCCGATTGGCGAACGGCCGCGAGGTCTCGGCGCTCGACATCCAGCGCGAGTACCTCGACCGTGCGCTCCGCTACGCCGACTCGCAGGGCTTCCCACCGCTCGAGCAGCGAGCGCTCGACATGTGGGAGCACTGCATCACCACGATCGAGAAGGACCCGCTGCTGCTCGACCGCGAGGTCGACTGGGTGATCAAGTACAAACTGCTCGAGGCGTACCGGGAACGTCACGATCTGCCGTTCGGCCATGCCCGCGTGCAGTTGCTCGACCTCCAGTACCACGACGTCTCGCGCGCCCGCAGTCCGTTCTACAAACTGCAGGACCGCGGCATGATCGAGCGCATCTGCACCGACGCCGACATCGAGCAGGCGATCGACGTTCCGCCACAGACCACACGGGCGCGGCTTCGCGGCGACTTCGTCAAGCGAGCAAAGGAGCGCAAGCGCGATTACACCGTCGACTGGGTGCATCTGAAGCTCAACGACCAGGCCCAGCGCACCGTGCTCTGCAAGGACCCGTTCAAGAGCCGCGACGAACGGGTCGAGCGCCTCATCGAATCGCTCTGAGCGCGGTACCGTTGCAGCCTCGTGACGTCCGAAACCATCGTTCCTCCTCCTGTGGAGCCGGCAGAGCCGCCCGCTGGCGACAACTCCCGGTCGAAGCTGCCTTCAGGAGCGCGAGCGTTCTTCGACTGGATGGTGGTCATCGCCGTCGCATTGCTGGTGGCGTTCGTGGTCCGCACCTTCGTCATCGCCCATTTCGTCGTCGAGGGCGAGTCGATGTTCTCCACACTCGACACGAACGACCGCGTGTTCGTCAACAAGCTCTCGTACCGACTGCACGACCCCAATCGCGGCGACGTCGTCGTGTTGCACCAGGTCACCGGTGCGTCCGAGCGTGATCTGATCAAGCGTGTCATCGGGTTGCCCGGCGAGAGCGTCGAGGTTCGCAACTGCTCGGTGTTGATCGATGGCCGGGTGCTCACCGAGCCCTATCTCGACCCCGAGGTGGTGACCCCCACCGACTGCGGCGGCGACTTCGTCCTCGACGGTGTGGTGCCCGACGACCACGTGTTCGTCATGGGCGACAACCGTGGCGGTTCGCAGGACTCGCGGGTGATCGGTTCGATCAGCGAAGACGATCTCGTCGGACGCGCGTTCGTGGTGTTCTGGCCGCAGAGCCACTGGCAGTGGCTCTGAGCCGTCAGAACTTTCCGATTTCGTGGCGGAAGGCGTCGATCATCACGTCGACGCGGTCGCTGTAGACCGCGTCGAGGCCCATGCGCAGCCCGGTGCGCAGTTCGTGTTCGTGCTGCATGTCCCATCCGAACGTGACCAGGCCGAACCGGTGGAACAGCGCCACCAGACCGCCGTTCCAGTCGGTCCGGTGCAGATTGATGCCGTCGATCCGGTGACGTGCGAGGTACTCGGCGCGCCGTTCTGGCGTGCCCTCGATGCGCGCGAGTCGTGTGGTCTGCAACAGCCGGATCGGGGTGTCGCCGAACATCTCGCGCAACTCGATCACCCGATTCAGGCTCGGTTCGCACAACCAGGTCCGCTCCAACAACGACTCGTCGGTCTCGCTGATCACCTCGACGATGGCGCTCGCCGATGTCGGATCCTTCAGGTCGAGCGACAGGGAGTAGTCGGTTCCACAGGTCTCCAGCAGTTCGAGCAACGTCGGGATGTGTGCCGGCAACGCCGCTCGGTCGAATTCCGCGATGGGGCGCTTGCGGATGCCGGACTTGACGACGCCATCGTGGTCGAGCACGGCAACCCCGTCGGCGGCCATCCAGACGTCGCTCTCGAGGCCGGACGCACCCAGGCGCAGCGCCAACTCGAATGCCTCCAGCGTGTTCTCCGGTGCGTGTGCGCGCGCCCCGCGATGAGCGAACGTGATCGGCGGATCGATGAGGGACGGGAGACGCTGCTGCACTCCGACTCATGATGGCAGGCCCGTAGACTGCCTCGGTGTTCAATCTGCAGGGCAGCGAGATCATCGTCATCCTGCTCATCGCGCTCGTGGTGATCGGACCGGAGAAGCTGCCTGATGCCGTCCGCAAGTTCACCAAGACCTACGCCGAACTCAAGAAGATGAGCACCGGGTTCCAATCCGAGCTGAAATCGGCGCTCGACGAACCGATGCGAGAGATGCGCGAGACGGCGAACCTCGTCCGCAATGCGGCAGATCCGAGCAAGTTGATGGCCGAAGCCGAGGCCGAACAGCGGGTGCTCGACGACACCCGAACTCCAGATCCGCTCCCAGACCCGTTCCCGGCGCCGACAGCGCAGAACGACTGGGCTGCTCCGTCCCTGGGTACCGCCGACCCCAGTCGCAACGGCGACAGCCCGTTCGGGGGCGTGTCGGACCCCGGGTACGACCAGGTCGCCACGCCGGGCGATCCTCCCCGGACCTCGTCGCAGAACACGTGAGCAGCCGATGACCACCGACGAGGAGGTGTCGGGCACCGACACGATGACGCTCACCGAGCATCTCGCCGAACTGCGCGTGCGCATCATCCGATCCGCGCTGGCCGTTGCGATCGGCATGGTCCTCATCATCGCGTTCTACGACCAGGTGCTCGACTTCCTGCTGCGTCCGTACGTGGACCTCTGCGAGCGCAAACCGCAGGACTTCTGCGACCCGCAGCTGTTCATCTTCAGCCCCACCGAGGGCCTGGCGACCCGCGTGCGCGTCGGGCTCTACGGCGGCATCATCGCTGCCCTGCCCGTGCTGCTCTGGCAGATCTGGCGCTTCGTCGTCCCCGCCCTCAACCACAAGGAGAAGAAGTGGGCCGTGCCGGTCGTCGCCGTCTCGGTCCTGCTGTTCCTCGCCGGGGGAGCGCTCGCCTACATCTCGATCGACCAGGCACTCAGCTTCCTGATCGGCTGGTCGGGGTCCGACGTCGACCAGGTGTTCTCGGTGCAGAGCTACGTCTCGCTGATCGGGCTCATGATCTTCGCGTTCGGGCTCGGCTTCCTGCTCCCGGTCTTCGTCTTCGGCCTCCAGGCGCTCGGCGTGGTGACCCCGAGGCGGCTCCTCACGAGCTGGCGCATCGCGGTGGTCTTCATCACCATCCTGTCCGCAGTGATCACGCCGTCCGGTGACCCGGTAACCATGGCGATGCTCGGCCTTCCGATGCTCGTGCTGTACTTCATCGCGATCCTGGTGGGGTGGCTGGTCGTTCGTCGGCGGCCGGCCGATTCATGAGCGATCCGGCATGAGTGTCCCGGCGGGACGCTCGGCGCTCCGCGCCGAGTTCATCGCGCGCTACCCCTTTCCGATCGACCGGTTCCAGAGCGAGTCGTTCGAGGCGCTCGACCGCGGTGAACACGTGGTGGTGGCGGTCCCGACCGGCAGCGGCAAGACGGTCGTCGCCGAGTACGGCATCTCGAGCGCACGCCAGGACGGCATGCGATCGTTCTACACCGCTCCCGTCAAGGCGCTCTCCAACCAGAAGTATCGCGACCTGGTGGCGGTGTACGGCGAGGACAACGTCGGGCTCCTCACCGGCGACAACTCGATCAACGGTGACGCACCCATCGTCGTGATGACCACCGAGGTGCTCCGCAACATGATCTACGGACGGTCGCGGCTCCTGCACGACCTCGGCCTCGTGGTGCTCGACGAGGTGCACTTCCTCCAGGACTCGTATCGGGGCCCGGTGTGGGAAGAGGTGATGATCCACCTTCGCCAGCACGTCCGGCTGGTGTGTCTGTCGGCAACGGTCAGCAACGTCGACGAGCTTGCTGCATGGATCACCACGGTGCGGGGCCCGACGACGTCGATCGTCGAACGACGTCGACCGGTCCGACTCGACAACGAGTACCTGGTCGCCGATCGCACGAACGGCCGCCTGAGAATGCTGCCGATGTTCATCGACGGCCACGTCAACCGCGACGCCGTATCGCTCGACGAGTCGGGCATGCGCGGTCGACCGGACCGTGGCACCGACGCCCGGTCGCGAGGCCGCTCGGAACGCAACCATCCCCAGGGCTCCGGTCGCAAGGTCCTCGCACCGCCCGGCCGGGTCGAGACCGTCGAGTTGCTCGATCGTCGCAACCTGCTCCCAGCGATCTTCTTCATCTTCAGCCGTGCGCAATGCGATGCGGCAGCCAAGGCGTGCATCGATGGCGGACTCGACCTCGTCGACGCCGGCCAACGGACAGCGATCCGCGCGATCATCGATGCCCGCCTCGGCGGGCTCGATCAGGCCGACCTCGACGTCCTCGGCTTCCAACAGTTCGTCGCCCAACTCGAATGCGGCGTGGCCGCGCACCATGCGGGCATGGTGCCGCCGATGAAGGAAGTCGTCGAAGCCTGCTTCGTCGAGGGCCTGGTGAAGGTCGTCTTCGCCACCGAGACCCTGGCCGTCGGCATCAACATGCCGGCGCGCACCGTCGTGATCGAGAAGCTCACCAAGTTCACCGGCGAACACCACGAGCGGCTGACACCCGGTGAGTACACCCAGCTCACCGGCCGCGCCGGCCGCCGGGGCATCGACGATCTCGGAACCGCGGTGGTGCTGTGGTCGCCGTGGGTGCGTTTCGACGAGGTCGCCGAACTCGCCGGGAGCTCGTCGTTCCATCTCCGCTCGGCGTTCCGCCCGACGTACACCATGGTCGCCAACCTGGTCCGTACGTACTCGAGCGACGAGGCCCGTCATCTCCTGAACCTGTCGTTCGCCCAGTACCAAGCCGATCGCGACGTCGTGCGCCTCGAAGCACGCCTCGAACGCCGTCGGGCGGCTGCGGCCGAACTTCGTACGAAAGCACACAGCGACTACGGCGAGATCGAGGAATATCGCCGCCTCCGCGATCGTGAGAGCGACGACCGCGTGGCCGGCCGCGC
>JBGTIA010000737.1:0-1893 GCA_041745835.1 Ilumatobacteraceae bacterium
CGTGAGGGCCGTGTCGTGAGAGCGGTGTCGTGAGGGGCATGTCGTGACGCGACCGCTGCTGGCCGTGCTCGACTACGGCATCGGCAACCTGCACTCGGCGCAGAAGTCGCTCGAGCACGAGGGTGCGGACGCCCGTCTGACCTCCGACCCGGAGCTGATCGCCGCTGCGGACGGCGTCGTGCTTCCCGGCGTCGGTGCGTTCGGGGCGTGCATGGACGCACTGCGTTCGACGGGCCTCGAAGGGCCGACGCTCGACGCCGTGGCATCAGGTCGGCCGTTCCTCGGCATCTGTGTCGGCATGCAGATGCTGTTCACGAAGTCGCAGGAGAACGAGCGGTCCGCCGGACTCGACGTGATTCCCGGCACGGTGACGTGGATCCCGTCCGGACCGAAGATCCCACAGATGCAGTGGAACCGGCTCGACATCGTCGACCCTGCCGAGCCGATGCTGCACGACCTCGGCGACGAGCCGTACGTGTATTTCGTGCACTCGTTGCACGGCATGCCCGACGACCCGGGCGCAGTCGCAGCAACCGTCGAGTACGGCACCACGCTGAATGCTGCGTTCCGGAGCGGCAACGTGTTCGCTGTGCAGTTCCACCCGGAGAAGTCGAGCCGCCCCGGCCTGCGGCTCTTGCGCAACTTCGTCGAGGAGTGTTCGCGGTGATCGAGCTGTATCCAGCGATCGATCTGCTCGGTGGTCGAGTCGTCCGGCTGCGTCAGGGCGACTACGCCGACGAGACCGTCTACGGCGACGACCCGGTGTCGGTCGCTCGCGACTTTGCAACTGCTGGTGTTCGCTGGATCCACGTCGTCGACCTCGATGCCGCGCGGTCGGGTGATCCGGTCAATCGTCCGGTTGTCGCCGCAATCGTGTCGGCGCTCGGGGGTAGGGCACAGGTGCAGACCGGGGGAGGCGTTCGATCGCTCGACGACGCCCGCGAGCTGGCCGCTGCGGGTGTTGCTCGAGTCGTGATGGGTTCGGCGGCAGTCCGCGAACCAGCGCTCGTCGAGGCGGCGTCGGACATCGTGCCGGTGGCCGTCGGGCTCGATCATCGCAACGGCGAGGTCGCTGTCCACGGTTGGACCGAGGGCAGCGGCGTCATGCTCGACGAGGCCCTCACCTGGTTCCCCACGGCAGCGGTCTTCGTGATCACCGACATCGGGCGCGACGGCATGCTGGTCGGCCCGGATCTCGATGGACTGAGGCGTTCGGCGGAGCTGGCGGGCGCTCCCGTGATCGCCAGCGGTGGCGTGTCGAGCCTCGACGACGTCGTTGCGCTGGCGGCGATCACCAACCTCGGTGGCGTCATCACCGGCAAGGCGCTCTACGAGGGTAGGTTCACGGTGAGCGAAGCGCTCGAAGCGCTGTCGAGGGCCCGGTCGTGAAGGCCCGGTCATGAGGGCTCGATCGTGAGGGTTGTGTCGTGAAGGTCGCTCGCGTCATCCCGTGTCTCGATGTCACCGAAGGGCGCGTCGTGAAGGGCACCAACTTCGTCGACTTGCGCGATGCCGGCGACCCGGTCGAACTGGCGGCGCGCTACGACCTCGAGGGTGCCGATGAACTGGTGTTCCTCGACATCACGGCGTCGAGCGACAACCGCGACACCACGGTCGAGATGGTGCGCCGCGTCGCCGACGAGGTGTACATCCCGTTCACCGTCGGCGGCGGCATCCGAACCCTCGAGGACGCTCGCCGGATGTTGCGTGCCGGCGCCGACAAGGTGAGCGTGAACACCGCAGCAGTCGAGCGCCCGGAGCTGATCACCGAGATCGCCACCGAGTTCGGGGCGCAGTGCGTCGTGTGCGCCATCGATGCGACGCGGCGTTCCGACGACGAGCGCCAGCCGGCGGCGAACGGCTGGGAGGTCTACCTCCACGGCGGCCGGACGC
>JBGTIA010000738.1:0-2602 GCA_041745835.1 Ilumatobacteraceae bacterium
GTACGGCTGCAGCTGCTTGCCGTCGCCGGTATCGCAGCCGGCGACCGCCACCAGCAGCAGCGCGGCCGCGGGCGCCCAGATCCTGCCCGTGCGTCCGTCCACACGCCGGAGGCTACGTGGTGGCGAACGCAGGGCGGGAATCACGAGCCCGAATCGTCAGCGATAGTCTGCCGAGGGTGACCGAACGCCTCTCGTTGCTCACCGTGCACGCTCATCCCGACGACGAAGCATCGAAGGGGGCCCCCACCCTCGCTCGCTACCACGACGAAGGGGTGCACACGGTGCTGGTGTGCTGTACGGGCGGCGAGGAAGGCGACCTGCAGAACCCGTCGCTTCGCGAACCCGGGCAGCCGTTCCACGGTCTGACCCCGGAGGAGGAGCGGGCGAAGGTGGTGTCGATGCGAGCCGCCGAATTGGCGGCATCCGCAGAGGTCATCGGATTCGACGTGGTCGAGATGCTCGGCTATCGCGACTCGGGAATGGCCGAGACCGAGCCGAACGACCATCCGGACTGCTTCCACCAAGCCGACATCGACGAGGCCACGGGCCGCCTCGTCGCGATCATCCGCCGTGAGCGTCCCCAGGTGATCATCACCTACGGCGACGACCAGCGCGGCTACCCGCATCCAGATCATCTGCGAGTCCACGACATCTCGGTGCTCGCGTTCGAGCGTGCGGGCGACCCTGACTGGTACCCCGAGTCCGGCGATCCGTTCACGCCGTCGAAGCTGTACTACTCGGTGTGGTCGAAGGCCCGGCTGATGGCCATCCACGAACTGATGCTGCGGGTGAAGGGCGAGTCGCCGTTCGAGCAGGACTGGCTCGACCGGCCCTCGCAGGACGAACGGATCACCACCCGCATCGACGTCACCGGCTACGGCCACGTTCGTCGCGGCGCACTGGGCGCCCACGCCACCCAGGTCGACCCGACGTCGGCGTGGTGGGGGTTCGGTTTCGACGACGACGAATTCACTGCGGCATACCCCTGGGAGGACTGGATCCTCGCACGCTCGTTGGTGGGTGCCATCCCGGCTGACGACGGCGAACGCGACCTCTTCGCGGGCGTCAGTGATCGGGTGCGGTCGTGAGCGTGCAGTACCGGTTGGTCGTGGCCAAGAAGGACGAACGCACCGACGGCCCGGACGATGCCGACGTCGTGGTGACCGTGCCGCTCGGTGATGCAGCGGCGGAGGGTTTCGATCCGACGGTCGCCTACATGCGAGGGGTGCTCAAGGCCACGGGCCACACCGGACTCGTGCTCGACGTGTTGAAGTCCGGCGCCGCAGCCGACGCATTCGGTCGCCTTGTGAGCAGCTCGGTCAGCTCGAACGCATGACATCGCGCAGTTCTCGGTAACCGATCAGCACGGCGCCGCTGGCGTCCAGGCGACGGCGCAGATCGTCGCCGGTGACCAGGTCGAGGTCGTCGATCCAGCCCTGCGTGTGCTCGCCGAGGGCGCGGACCTCGGGCGTGTCGATCGCCGGTTGCACGTGGATCTCGGTGACCCCGGGTGTCAACGCATCGATAGCGGCGTGGACTCGTTCGGCGCTGCCGGCGCGCCAATCGTGATCGAAGTGGTCGGGGAAGACGATCCCCTCGTCCTCCGCCAGCCGCCTGAACGGGAAGCCGGCCTGCTCGGCGCTGACGGTCGACGGCAGTCGAATCGGAAGGGCGAACTCGACGGCCAGTTCGAGGTAGACGTCGAAGAACTCGGGCCGCAAGGTGATCGCAGTGAGGTGCGGCGCCAGGTGGGTGACGTCGAGGCCCCAGGCGAGTGCTCGCTCGATCTGGGCGCGCAGCTCGCGCAGTACCTCGGTGTGATCGGCGTGTTCCCAGAGGTCTTCGAGCGTGCGCGGGAATCCCCCTTCGCCCGACTGCAACGACGGCGCGTGGGTGATCGGGCCCCAGCGGTAGCACTCGTGTTCGGCGTTGAGCGTGAGATGGACGCCGAGGTCGTCGGTCGGCAGCGAGAGTTTGGCGGCGTAGCCCGCCCATGGAGCCGGCACCATCAGCGAGGCGCAGGTGGCAGCACCGTCGCGGATCGCCTGGAACACCCCGACGTTGGCAGCGTGGCACAAGCCGAGGTCGTCGCACGACAGGATGACCAGTCTGGCGTCGGGGGAGTGGCCGAGACGTTCGGCGAGCGTGGTCTCCACCGCGGCGACGCTACCGGAAGTGCTGGGAGCTCAGGACGAGCACGCGGCCCACAGCCCGCGGTCGTCGCGTTCCGCTCGACGCGCCGCTGCAGCGAATTCGCGAGCAAAGGTGCTGTTCGGCTCGATCGTCAGCGGCCGGGCGAATCCCCGCTCGACGATCTCCATGTTGACGAAGACACCGGCGCCGTTGGGTGTCCCGTCGGTGATGAGGTGGGCGTAGCCCAGGAGTCGGCCGTAATCGTCGCGTCCGACGACATCGCGTTCGATTCGGACCTTTGCGCCCACGGGCAGCAGCGAGGTGGTGAACGCGCTCGCCTCGGGGCCGTAGCACTCGATCGGGGTGTCGGGCCGCTTGGTCTCGGGCGTGTCGATTCCGATGAGGCGGACGCGCTCGGAGCGCCCGCCGATCTCGACGTCGATCGTGTCGCCGTCGACGACCTGCACCA
>JBGTIA010000739.1:0-1982 GCA_041745835.1 Ilumatobacteraceae bacterium
AGCCCTCGTGGTGCCACTGCCCAACCCGTCGAGCGTTTCGCACACCACATTGAAGGTCGTCGAGGTCTCCGCCGCCACGTCGACGAGCCTCGTGCCTCCGAGCGTGAAGTGGGCCCCTTCGCCGACCGACGAGCCTTGACCCTCTGGGCCGGCGTCAAATTCGGTTGTGATGCCGGTGCCGACCGAACAACCGGCCCGCTCCGGGCTGGGCGGATTGGACGGCACGATGTATGTGCTGTAGTTCAGCACGACGCTGCCCGCGACGGGCGCGTTCACCGTGACCGAGGCCACGATCTGCGCCGCATCCCCTTGGAACCCGAGCTCAACCGCCGCGTCAGGGTCGGGGTCGCTCGTGACGGCGAAGGGCATCATCGCATCGACCTCGGCCCGGGTGTAGACGTCGTCCGAGTCCGCCTTGGTGTCCAGCAGATCGTCCACCTCATCTTCGGTGTAGACCCCGCCGGGCGTCCCGCCCGTGGCGATCGCTTCGAGCACCTGGGCCTTCGTGTAGTACCGGTCGTCGTGGTTGTGGTCGTCGTAGAGACCGACGACATCGATGACCACGTCGACCTCGCCCTGCAGGTTGTACACGTTGAACTCTCCGGACGCGCTGAGGTCGACGTTGACCGCGTTCGGCGTCGCGTACACACCCGGCTGAGGGTTGAGGTGCGATGCGAGAGGTTGGGCCGCACCGGTCGGGTACAGCGTCAGGAACGTCGGTTCGGTCGGGAAGACGGCGGTCACGTTGAGCGAGAGCCCGGTCGTTCCGGTCGGCAGCGTACAGTTGCCGACGGTGCCCCATCCGGAGAGAGTGAAGTCGCCCTCCGTCAGCGGCGTCGATCTTCCCCCGACCGTGGAGTCGCTGCGGGTGTCGATCAGTCGGCACGGCTCGATCGGTTTGTAGATCGCCCGTTCGCCGGACGACGTCGTCGCCTGCGTGATGCCGATGCCGCCGGCACCGAGGGAAATCGCGACCGCCGCTCCGATCGCAGCCCAACGGCTGCGTGCAATTCCTGATGAGTACATAGATGTCCTTCCGCCTGTGTCGTGCCCACCATGGGCAGTTTGCGAAGCGGAATCTTGCCACGTTGTCCGATCGGTGTCCAAAGACGCCGTGAAAATTCACCCGGTGGGGTGGATCCGGACTTGTCCGTCTCGGCGGGTGATGTCAGTCCCGGAAGTTGTTGAACTGGAGCGGGATGCCGAGCTCGCCGTTCTTGAGCAGCGTCATCACGTCCTGCAGATGGTCACGTTTCTTGCTGGACACTCGTACCGTCTCGCCCTGCGTCTGGCTCTGGACCCCCTTGGGTCCCTCGGCTTTGATCAGCTTGTTGATCTCCTTGGCCTTGTCGCTGGAGATGCCGACCTTGATCGTGGCCACCTGGCGCACCGTGTTGTGCGATGCCTCCTGCACGTCGCCGTACTCGACGCCACGCAGCGAGACGTTGCGCTTGACGAGCTTCTCCTCCAACACCGTCCGGAGCGCGTCGAGGCGGTCTTCGCTGACCGTCGCGAGGGTGATCACGAGCTCGTTCTGCTCGATCGACGAGTTGGTGTTCTTGAAGTCGAAGCGGTTCGCGATCTCACGGCCGGCCTGATCGACCGCGTTGCGAACCTCCTGACGATCGACTTCGGAGACGACATCGAAACTGGGCATACCACCAGGTTAACGGCTGGGGGAATCCCACTCCGGGCCGATACGATTCCGGGTCGGTTCGGCGGCGACGTCGAGCCGACAACAGTTTGGGTCGGTGCCCGAGTGGCCAAAGGGAACGGGCTGTAAACCCGTCGGCATTGCCTTCGAAGGTTCAAATCCTTCCCGGCCCACAGCGACAGCCCGTCAGTTCCGCTGGCGGGCTGTCGACGTTCCCGCCACCGGCCGCAGCTTCGCTGGCGCGAGGAGGCGTCGGTGCTCCTCGATCCGGGCCCGTGCGAGCGGAGCGTGTCGTGCCAGTACGAGCGCCCGTGTGTACTCCGCCTGC
>JBGTIA010000740.1:0-5121 GCA_041745835.1 Ilumatobacteraceae bacterium
GCAGATCTCCCGTGACGTGATCCGACTGCTGCACGGCGGCGCCGACCCAGCTGAAATCGTGTGGGCGGCCGTCGAGTACGGGGCGCCACGAGCCGACAACGGATGGGGCCACGCCATTGCCTCCGCCACCGACTGCCTGGCGATGATCGATCTGTACGACGGTGACGAGCAAGCGCTACCGATCGTGCAAGCAATCGCCGGCATCGCCGAGGTCGAGCGGGACCGTCCCGTGAACCCGCTGCCCGTGCCGGCCGACTCGAAGCAGTGCACACTCGCTGCGTTTCGTGCTGCGGTCGAGTCGGAGGAATTGGCCGATGCGCAGGCGGTGCTGATGGGTGCACTCGCACGCGGAGACGATGCGGATCAGATCGCGCCCTGGTTCACCGCCGTCGTTGCCGACCATCACCTCTCCTACGGCCACGGAGCCATCTACGCACAAAAGGCTTTCGAACTGCTTGAACTGGTCGGGTGGCATCGAGCACCCATCGTGCTGGGCCACCTCGTCGCGACCATCGTGCGCGGAACCCGAGAGGACCTGCTCCCCTACATCCGCCCGTTCACCAGGGAGATGGCCGAACTCGACATCGACGACCTGGTAACGGTGGAGGTCGACGCCTCATGGTCGGAGCGCGACGCCCTCGTCGATGTGCTGCTCGGCGCCGACCGTTCTGCGCCGGCAACAGCAGTGGCCGACGCGTTACGGGCCGGAGCCGGCATCGACGGCGTGCTCGATGCGTGCGTTCTTGCCGCCAGCGAACGGATGCTGCGCTACGACGTTGCGGGCGAGTTTGACTTCTCCGACGATTTCGGTTGGCTCGACATCACCCACGGGTTGACCTATGCCCACGCAGCTCGCTGGCACCATCGCAAGCCGAGCGCAGCACGTGGCGATGTCGTCCGACTGACGTTCTGGGTTGCGTTTCTTGCCAACTGGACCGGTCGACACGAATGGCACACGAAGACCAACGAACCCGCCGCCGACTTCGACTTCGAAACCGCTGACACGGCGGCGGGCGACGACTTGCAACGACGAGCACTGCTCGACGGCACAAGCGCCTTCATCGTCGCCGCACACGCGGTGAAGACCAGTCGGGCAGCCGCGCTCGAGTCACGTCTCCTCGACGATCCACGACCGCTGCGAGCAACCGCTCGCTTCATCTCTGCGCCGAAACTCGAACGATTCGTCGCAGCTTCGGTGACCCAGTCACTCGACTTCCTCAACGGGCGCACCGTGCGCGACTGAGACTCCGAATACCCCGCCAGACACCGATCTTGATTGCAACGTGAAGTGACCACAAAACTCTTGTCTCCGACTTTCAATACACGCCATATCGACACCGGCGGAACCGACACCGCACCGCCCGAGATCAACACTTCCGATCGAGCGGTCGGCTCGCCGGACCCACGCGATAATCACTGACCGAAGCGACGCCGTGCGCGCCTGAGTTCCGGCGAAGTGTGCTGGCCACGACCAGCTCGGGACTACCACATGACGACGCCGGAGGGAGCCCGTGGGGCCTCGCCACAAAGTGCCGCTCGGCCGCGATGCAGTCATCGGCCGTCCAGCACTCAGCGTGATCGTGACGGCCTGCGACGACGCGTCAGCGACTCGGCGGTAGGGAGCAATCCTCCGTTGGTCCCACAGCGGACCGCGGCGCGGCTCATGCGGGAGTCGCGAAACCGACGATCTGGGCCGCGACGGCGATTACGTCGACTTCTGCAGACGTGTCCACCTCGATCAATGGAGCCTCGAGGTCGAGCGGAAGGGGTTCGGTCGTTCGCCACCGCAACGTCGCAGTCTCGTCTTGGTGCTCGGGTAGGTGTCCGGGATGCCGCTCCGGGTCGCCTCGCCGCTGTTGATAGCGCTGCCACGCCAGATCGACGGGGCACCGGCAGTACACCTGAACCATCGGGTGCCCGAGCGCGGCGAGCTCCGGTTCGGCGACGCCTCGGTAGAAGTGAGCCTCGAGCACGATGGGCGGTCTGAACTCCGGCACCATGGTGTACATGACCCGGTGAGAAGCTCGACTCAGTTCACTCGCCCACTCACGATCGCCTGTGCCGAGCGCGTCCAATGAGCGCTTCCTTGATGACGTCTTTGGAGAGCAGTGCGCATCCGAGCTCCCGTGCAAGCGCCCGAGCAAGTGTCGTCTTGCCACTGCCTGGGATTCCTGCGACGACGACGATCACCACTCGAATCCTCTCATACGCCTCAACGGGTTCAGCGTTGCGCCCAACCGGCGTTTGAGGGCAGGCGTATGGCAACAATCGAGACGGCATTCGGGGGCAGGGTCAGTCGGAAAGTCGACGCCGAAGCCGAAATGCACCACTGACGGCAGCGGCTGCTGCCCCGAGCAGCCCGAGCCAGCCCGAAGAAACGAGCCGTAGGTACCAGCCGCCTCTGTGACGCTGACATCGTCCTCGTCGGCCTGCTCTGAGCGGTAACGGTCGTTGTCGCGTTGGGCTCGACGCTGATTCCGGCTATCCGCTCGATCGAACCATCCCATCGACGAAGTCTCGCGCCAACGTCCCGCTGTCGGTCGGGGACACGGGTGAGAATGCTCCTGAGCGGACTCTGCGTGTGGCATCAGGGGTGTGGTGAATCCCTTTCGCCCGCCCGCGCCGACCGCTGCTATGCGGAGAAGTCAACGGTGGCGCGACCAGCGGCCTCGACCCGTAGCACGCTCCATTCACCGTCCAACTCCATGGTGAGTGGCACATCGACCACGCCGTTCATCGTTCCATGCCAGACGGGCACTCGTTCGACGTCGCCGTCGTCCGGGTCACCCACGATCTCGTAGGCGGATACGTATAGCTCCAATGAGCCGAAGACCCTGGCGTCGGCTGCGGCAATCCGAGTGCCGTCGTCCCGACTTTCGACCTTCAGATCCTCGAGCTCCAGAATCTCGACGTGCATCAGGCGAAGATCTTCCCGCTCCCACTCGGAACGTGGCGCCTGCCTCGACACGATGTCGAAGCCCGGCGCGAAGCGCACAAGTGAATCGGCCACCGCTTCGTTCGTGAGAAATCGCGGAAGGTCCTGTTCAAGCCGCTCGACGAGCTCGTCGGTAGCGGGAACGAACGCGAGGAGTCGTTCAAGTAGGGCCTTCTGATTCGGCGCAACGATCACATCGGCACCGAGCTCAAGCATACAGACGTCGCCGAGGTGCTTGTCTCCGGTGGCCACGACAATGGGCTGGAGAAGCTCTCGTTCTTCGACCTCACGCTTGACGCATCGAAACACTAGGTCGTCGGCCGCTCCCGTCTTAACGCCTTCCTTGCGCTCCCCGGTACCGGTCTGCAGAACCTGTGCACGAACGGCGTGTCGGAAGTCTTCATCGTTCGCCAACGCCACTTCGTAACCCGGAGGCATACTGGCGACGATTCGATCTGCTAACTCGTCCACGCTCGGACACGCAGGCACGCTCGGGGGTTCCATGAGAGCGGCATCGATCCGCAGCTCCCGAGCAGCGTTGTTGAACTCTGAGTAGTCGCGGGCGGCGTGTTCGGCCCACTCCCACACAACAACCTCCGGCACGACGAGCACGACTCCGGTTCCCGCTACCTTCCTCGTGAGCGCAGCTAACCGTTCTCGGTCGAATCGACCCCTACCTGCAAAGTTCGAGTCGAGGACCACGCGACCCACTCACCAAACGTAGGTGACAGTGGCGCCTCCTGGCGAGTCTGACCTGATTGTTCGTGCGTGGAGTGGAGTCGCACGGCTCGGCTCGACGGCATCCCCCGAGAACCCACGGTGAAACTGACGCCCCGCGCAGGACTGCTTAAGGCAGCCTCGGCGCCAGCTGTCCGCTTCACTCGGGACGGTGCGACGCCCCCCAACTACGTTGGAGCGTCCCTGCAGTCGTTGGCGTCGTCAGCGTAGGGTTCTTGACTGTGAAAGGAAGCCATGGCGCGTGCTGATCTTCTGATCGATCTGATCGAGGCGGAGAATCGCGGCGACAAAGCTCGGTTTCGAACCCTCGTTGAAGCGGTCATCGCCGAGGAGCGAGCCAACCAGCATCATCTCGTTGCGGACCGTTTGACGGAACTCATCACGAGCGTCGGCTCGACCCAGTTGATGCTTCGAGACGATGCTTCAACTCTTGCGTCGGACCTCGTTGCCGAGATCGTTCCTCGTCGACGATTGGCGACCGTCCACCTGGCCGGGCGCGTTCGGAGTGTCGTAGAGGAGGTCATTGAAGAGCACCGTCGCTCGGAACTCCTCAGGAGCCACAATCTCGAACCGCGAAATCGGATTCTGCTCCAAGGCCCGCCCGGCAATGGCAAGACCAGTTTGGCCGAGGCGATCGCTGCAGAGACGTTGCTCCCGTTCTACGTGATCCGGTACGAGGGAGTGGTCTCGAGTTTCCTTGGCGAAACGACGAGCCGAATTCACAGTGCGTTCGAGTTTGCTCGCACGCGGCGCTGTGTGTTGTTCTTCGATGAGTTCGACACCCTTGCGAAGGAGCGGTCGGACCTGCACGAGACCGGTGAGATCAAGCGAGTGGTGTCAACCCTGCTCTTGCAGATCGACCGCTTGCCCCCACACGTCATTGTTGTATGTGCGACGAATCACGGTGAGTTACTGGACCGCGCTGCCTGGCGGCGTTTCCAAGTGCGACTCTCTCTTGACGCCCCGACGCGCGCCGAGGCGATCTCGTTCCTAGAGTCGATTGGACCGTTGGGCGATCTCGGGCTGGCACCGCGGACGATTGTCGACCACATGAAGGGTGCGAGCTACTCGGATCTTGAGCAGCTCGCGGTCGATGTCCGTCGCAGATTCGTCTTGTCTCTTCCGGACGGCGATTTGCGCACGATCGCTCGTGAGCGACTTGAGCAGTGGCGGACACAGGCGACTCCGTAGGCGACGTTCGCCGGCTGTTGGCCTTCCCGGATCCGGATCGATCACCCTCCGGCCCCGGACCCAGCGTGCCTCCGAAGGCGGTTCGCGTTCCCGGCGGTGCGCGGCAGGGCGAACGACTAGCAGGGTGCTGAAATTCGGGGTTTGAGGGCCGAGTGCGGCGGTCGGGTGCGCTGGCTGTGCTCGTGGAGGCTGTTTGACGCCGGTCTTGGATGTCAGGTTTCGATGATGGTGGTTGTCGGTTCTCGGTGATCGCGGTG
>JBGTIA010000741.1:0-3189 GCA_041745835.1 Ilumatobacteraceae bacterium
GATCGTGTCCGCTCGGCTTGTGTGGGACCCAGACTCGACAGCTGGCAAGCCTTTCGGCGACGGACGACTGACCGCCAACGGAACGTTTCAGAAGTACTACCACCCTGATGAACTGAAGGGATGGGTCGAGTCCACGCTCGGTCGTACGGCGATCACGGCTTCCCCCGGCATCGTCTATGTCTTCCGCGAACCCAGCGCCGCACAGCAGCTCCTCGCCCGCCACACCCGAGAGACCAGCCGGCCACGCCGCGGCATTGCCGAACTTCTTCACGACCAACACCGCGACTTGCTCGACCCGCTTGCAACGTTCGTCACGGAACACCGCAAGCTCCCCTCCCCCACGGACCTCGCCGCCGCTAGTGACATCGTCGCCACCTTCGGATCCGTGCGCGGCGGATTCAACATCCTCCGCCAAGCCACCGGCCCGCAACGTTGGAGCGACGTCGACGTCGGCACCCGCAAGAAGAGCACCCAACGATTTGAGGCACACCTCGAGGATCTCCAGCCACTTATCGACTTCGTCACCGACCGAGGACGACTCCCGCGCACCGGCGAACTGGAGAACGAAACCGCTCTCGCCGAGGTCTTCGGCTCACCGCGGGCCGCGTTCTCGTTGATCCGACGAGTCACGGGCCCCGTCCAATGGGAGCAACTCGAGGCCGAGGCGCGCCAGAACTTTCTCGTGTACGCGGCACTAGCTGCGTTCGGCGGCCGCCCCAAGTTCGGTGACCTCCCCCACGACCTCCAGTACGACGCCAAGGATCTGTTTGGCTCCTATACCAATGCCTGCGCCGAAGCTGACCGCCTCCTGCACTCGATCGCCAACAACGACGCCATCAATGCGGCATGCAATGACGCCGGCTTCGGCAAACTCACCCCGGAAGCCCTGTACGTCCACGTCGACTACATCGCCGACCTCCCCCCGCTCCTGCGCGTCTACGAGGGAGCGGCTCGCACGATCAGCGGCAATGTCGACGACGCCACCCTGGTGAAGATCAACCGTCAGAAGCCACAGGTGTCGTTCCTCGTGTACCCCGACTTCGACACCGACCCGCATCCCGCGCTCGAGGCATCCATCGTCGCCAAGCTCGGCGAGATCCGTCTAAAGCACCGCTTCTTCGGCGACAGCGACAACCCCCCAATCCTGCACCGCAAGGACAGTTTCGTTCCGGAGTCGTATCCGCTGTTCGAAAAGTTCGCTCGGCTGACGCGACAGGAAGAGCGCGCAGGCCTGCTCGGCCGCAACGACATCGGAACTCGGGATGGTTGGCAAGCTGCGCTTGTAGACGCCGGATTCGAGCTCCGCGGTCATCAGCTTCGTTCGATCAGATGAGAAAATCCGACCGGGTGGTGCCCGAGAGGTTCGGTCCAGAAGCCAACAAGACCTCCGTCAGGAGTCGGTATCTGTAGCCTCGGTTGGCACTTCCGGCGCATCCTCGGTGAGGTCGGGTACGAGTACGTCCTTGAGGGCAAGCAGCTGGACCTCCTTGCCCGACACCGTGTCCATCAGAACGGAGAGCACATGAGGATAGGGCTCCTCGCCGTTCCGACACAGCGTCGAGTCTTCCCAGCTCACCACTTGATACGCCGGAATCGGAGATTCCCCGACCTCGTAGCACACAACAAGGTCGACTTGACCGATGTCCTTCTCGTCCCTGTCAAAGTCACGCGCTACCGAGGCCCCCCGGAGCTTGAACTCGACGGTGCGTAGATCGGTTTCGGCCGGCGATTCGAGGAGATCGGATCGGTCACCCTCACGAATGATCACCGCTCGACCATCGTACGGATCCCTCTGCGACAGGCCGTACCACCTGAATCCTTCGATCTCTCCACGGCCCGTCAGCTCGAAGAAGAGCGCTATCACGTCGTTCTCATCCCACGGCACACTCAAGATGCTGAGGTCGTCGACGCCCAGAGCTTCCCGTGACCAGAACGGCACCGGAGTCGGTGGCTCCGGGTTCTGTGTTCCGACGTAGTTGCGCGCAGCGTTTTGGATGGTCAATCGATATGCCTCGTTGACGAACCGGCGAACGTTCGCGACCAGGTGCATGTCAGTGAGCTGCGTCTTGCCGTAGTTCAGGTCGGCATCAACCTCTACGACCATGTCGAAGCACCGCACGTATTGTTGATTCTGTCCACTAGATACTTCGATCGAGTGCTGCGTGACGACACCCCTCGCACTGATGACTCGTCGCGAGCCGCCTGGTGCGAACAGGTTGAACTGCGGGATGCGGCCGATCGTAAGGGTGACCGACCGCATTTTGGGGAACAGCTTCGCCTTGAAATGCTCAAGATCGGGGCTAGTCCGACCGCGCGCATTGATGAGCAGCGTTTCGAACTCCGCGGGCGAACTGTACGTGGTGCGGTTGAACCCCAGCTTGGTCCGAGTGAGGTTCGATCCGCCCTCGCCCAATGGGTGGGTGCTGACCGTCGGCTTCGGGTTGGGTGCCCACGCGATGGCATCGTCAACCGTGTGGTACCTCGGTGCGACTTTGAAGGTGACCTCGCTCTTGCCGTCGGCAAACTCAGCCAGCTCCCCCAACGACGAGGCCGATCCCTTGACTGTGAACTCCACCGTCAGCCGATCGAACTCTGTACGAGGCAATGTTGAGCCGAGGTACAGATATCGGCGGGCGTGACACGCGATCAGTGCTGCAAGTCGACTGGGGAACGCCCCTTTCGCGACGGCATTCTGCAACGACTGCTGGAAGTCGGGAGCGGCTCCGACGAAGCAGTCTTCCTTCACATCTCGCAGGTATTGCTCGGGCACGCCGAGGTCATTCGGAAGCTCCGGGAATCGATAGAAGACTCGCGTTCCCGTCCCGGTGGCTATCGCCGGCGAAGGGTCTGTTGGAAGCTCTTGCGAATCAGGAAGCGCTATCGCAGGGGGCGAATCCTCACCGTACTGATTCGCGTCGACGATGTGCACACGCAGGCTCTTGTCGGCGTTCGTCGCCTGCAGGGTGAAGCGGTCTGAGCTGAACAAAACGACCTTGAGGCCAACGCCCACCATTCCGGCAAGGCCACGCCCCGCCTTTTCGCCACCTCCAAGAAAGAGGAGACTCGGGCGATCCGGAAAGCCCGGCCCGCTGTCTTGAACAGTGACCGACCGGGCGTCAAAATCCATGTTCACCGCGATTCGATGATTTCCTGCGCCGCCCTCACGAATCGCGTCGAGCGCGTTCTGCA
>JBGTIA010000742.1:0-11009 GCA_041745835.1 Ilumatobacteraceae bacterium
AGAAGTTCGGACAGGGCAGACTCAGACAGAGCCATCGGTGTGTTCTCCTTTGTGGGTTCTGACAGGAACACACCAAGGATCACGCCGATGGCTCACCCAATGGTGGACCTACGAAACCCCACCACGCCACGGGGCTCTATCGGTTCCAGCGGGCGTTGGGTGGGTTGTATCAGTCGGTGCTGCGCGCCGAGCTGACGGCCCGTTACGGGGTGAGCTTCGGTGAGATCGTGAAGGGCCAGGCGGAGATCGCCGGGATGCCCGATGGTCTGTTGGAGGAGTTCTCGAAACGGACGGTGCAGGTCGAGCGCGCCTATCAGCGATTGCTCGCTGACTTCTACACCCGTGAGGGTCGTGACCCGACCTCGAAGGAAGCCGGTGCGATGAGCCGCCACGCTGCCGAGGACACTCGGGGTCACAAGTCCGGTCACGGTGTGGGCGATCTTCGGTCACGGTGGTTTGCCGAAGCCGCCACCGTTGGCGTCACCGCCGACACTCTCACCGACAGCATCCGCACCGCAGCGGTGAATCAGCCCGAGGTCGAGCAGTCGGTGACGGTCGGCGAGGTGATCGCCGCGGTGGCCGAGCGGCGGTCGGCGTGGCATCGCTTCGACGTCCTGCAAGCCGTCTGTGACGTCGTTCGCCCGCAACCGGCGGTGGACGGAGTGCACTGGGCGCAGATGCTGCACACCGTCACGGGAGAGGTGTTGGCCGAGTGTGTCGATCTCGACCCCGCCGACACCACGACGCGGCGGCGTGGTTCGGATGGACGTTCGGTGTGGATCGAACCATCCGCCCGGCATCACACCAGCGACGACGTGTTGGCCCAGGAGGAACACATCATCTGCTGGGCGATGGACGCACAACTCGACCCACCCGCACCGTCCACCACCGTGAACACAGATCGGCTCGATGTGATGCAAGCCGAGGCCGCTGCTGCGGTGGCAGGGTCGGATCGGTTGGTGTTGGTGGTCGGCCCCGCCGGTGCCGGCAAGACCACGATGCTCGCCGCCGCCGTCGACGACCTCACTGCGCAGCGGCGGGTGGTGTTCGGTGTGGCACCGACGGCGAAAGCGGCCCGCGTCCTCGAGTCCGAGACTGCCATGGCTTCGGACACGGTGGCGAAGCTGTTGCACGAGTGGCGCCGAACGGATCGGCGACCCGAAGCGACCTGGCGGCTGCCGGCGGGGCGACGGTGATCGTCGACGAGGCCGGCATGATCAACACCGGCGACCTCCACCACCTCACACACTTGGCCGACGCCCAACAGTGGCGGCTGGTGTTGGTTGGCGACCCCTACCAACTCCAGGCTGTCGGGCGTGGCGGGATGTTCGGAGAGATCTGTGCGACCGGCCGGACGATCGAGCTCGACACGATCCACCGATTCCACAACCAGTGGGAAGCGGCCGCGTCATTGAAGTTGCGACATGGCGACCCCACCGGCCTCGCCGCGTATCTCGATCATGACCGCATCTTCGCAGCACCGTTCGTCGAGCATGTCGACAACCTCGCCCACTACTGGGCCGGCGACCGTGACCGGGGCGAGTACGTGGCGATAACGACCACCACCAATGACCACGTCGATGCCATCAACGCCGCGGTCCACGACCATCGCCGACAACTCGGCCAACTCGGCGACACCCGCCTCGAACTCGGCGACGGGTTCGGGGTCGCGGTCGCGGATGTGATCACGACACGCCGCAACGAACGGTTCCTTCGAACAACGATGGGGGAGAGCGTCCGCAACCGCGACTACTGGACCATCGACACCATCGGTGCCGACGGGTCCCTCGACGTGACGCGCATCGACGGACACGGCTCCGTCACCCTGCCCGCCACCTACGTCGCTGAACATGTGCAGCTCGGTTACGCCGCGACCGAGCCGGGCAACCAGTCCGACAACGCCACCCGCTCAGCCACCCTCGCCACCACAGCAACAACCTGCCGCGGCCTGTACGTCGCCATCACCCGCGGGCAGGTCGAGAACCTGGTGCTGGTGGCCACCGACACCCACGATGTCGCCGACGCGGTTGACGTCCTTGAACAGGTCTTGGCCAGCGACCGTGCCGACCGGCCGGCGACCAGTGTTCGCCGCGACCTCGCCGCCACCACACCCACACCGACGGCACCGGTCGTGCAGCCGCGCTGTCAGATCCCGCCCTGGTACGAAGAGACCCTCCACGTCGTACATGCCGAGTTCCTCGACGCACTCGGACAGCTCCGCGCCGAACGCGACGAGGAGGAACGCGTCGATCAACGCATCGACGAACTCGACGTGCTGCTCGACGAACTCGAACCCGCCTGCCAACCCCACGACGACGCCATCGACACCGCCCGAAGCGCACTCGACGACGCGAAACAACATCGCCGTCAACTCGAACGGACCGTCAACGAGGGCGGCTGGCGTGAACGCCGCAACGCCCGCCACGACCTACCCGCCGCCGAAGGTGACGTCACCGCCGCCGAGCACCACCTCGACGACGTCACCCATCAGGCCCGCCCGGTTCTGGATCAGCGCGCTCAGCTCTACCGCGAGCGCAGCGATCTCGTCCGCGACGTCAGAGAGTTCCGGACCTGGCGACGACAAATCAACGCCTACTACCCAACGTCCGAACTCGCCGAAGCCCGACTCGAGGCGCTCGTCACCTGGAAGCACTGGGCCGATGGACACCCCATCTCAGCCGACGAACTCGCCACCACCGCCCACACGCTCACCACCAGCAACCGACCCGAACTTCAAGCCCTCGCCGTCCCGCTCACCGGCTGGCTCATCGAACGTGGTCTCGAGATTCGACCGCATGACCTCGGCGTCGCAGCCCGAGTCGACGGCCCAGACCTGGGCATCGAGTTCTGACCGGCCGATGTCGACTTGTGCGGGATGTTGACGGGCGAACAGCCATCGACAAGTGTGGACACCGTGGGGACCACGGGGAACAACGAACGACACCGCGTCCTGGTGCCGCAAGCACTCGGGTCTGACGAGTTCCTTCGCGTCACCTGGCACGAAACCCGCGAGGTGATCGTGTTCTCCCACTGGGATGGCGACCATTGCGTCGCCGCCACACCCGTCCGCATCACCGATATCGGGGAACTCGCCTCGCTGATCTCGCAGGCCGCAGCTCACGGGATCACGGCGTCGACATGGCCGCCGCCAGCACCCAACACGCTTGTCGTCCCAGCAACCGGACTGACCGTCCCCCTGGCCCGGCGCTCCGCCTGACGCCAGCCTCGAGCCCGCGCCGACCGGGTCCGCATCTCATCTGCGGACGGGATTACGTGACGCGGGACTTGGGCCGGACTGCAGCGCGTCGGACTCTCGGACGAACGGGATATCGGGCGGGCATTATGCGGGGCTCGCAGTACGGGTAGATGCCAGGCCCTGAGCGGGCGCCGACCGCTGCGGCCGTTGTCGATTCGCGTTGACCGAGCCAGCATTTCCGGGCATTGCGGGGAGGGATTGCACGCATTTTCGTTCGAGGCTGGATTGCGTCATCTCTGGGGGCTACTGATCCATCCGAGCGGGTCCGAGCACAGGCCAGCGAGCCGCGGTCCCTTTCCGCGTTGTCGTCGTCTCTGACGGGTCTAGTGTGAGGCGATCACCACCAGGAGGCAGGGATGGGAGAGCCATACGGGGCCATGTCTTCAGCCGGGGTCAACGCGCTCGTCGAGCGCGTCAGTGGGCTCTGCGATGCGGTTGCAGCACAGCGCAGCAGGTTCGATTCGGACGGACGGTTGCCGGACGACCTCCTCAACGAACTGGCGACGCTTGGACTGTTCCGGTTGTGGCTGCCAGCCGCGCTCGGTGGTCACGAACTGTCGGCGCTCGAGTTCATGGACGTGGTCGAAGCGGCAGCGGCCCTCGACGGCACCATCGGCTGGCTCGCGGGAAACGGCGGTGGCATGAGCCGCGTCGGGGCGTTCATTTCGGCTGAGAGCGCCCATGAGGTCTTTTCCGATCCCGGGGCGTTCGTGGTCTCCTCGACCGGCGCCCTCGGGCGAGCGGTTCGCGTTCCGGGCGGTTACTCGGTGACCGGCAGATGGCCCTTCGGGAGTGGCTCACCTCATGGCACATGGTTCTGCCCGATCTGTGAAGTCGACGACAATGGGGCCACGGGGGAACTGATCTTTGTGCTTGCACCTCGCCGAGATGTCGTGCTCCACGACAACTGGCACGTCTCGGGACTGTGCGCCACCGGCAGCGTCGACTTCGAGTTCCACGACGTGTTCGTCGCCGACAGATTCACGTACCGGTTCCAACCCGAACCGACGCAGCCCGGCACGCTCTACCACCTCCCGACGCGATCGATCTTCACCTTCACCGTGGCGACCGTCCCGCTCGGAATCGCGAACGGGGCGATCGACGACTTCGTCAGGCTCGCCGGCTCCGCCAAACGAAGCGGCGACAGCGTTCCGTTCGCTGAGCGCGAGTTGATCCAATCACAACTCGGCCAAATCGAAGCACGCGTCTCAGCGAGCCGTGCGTACCTGCGCCACACCATGACGGTGTTGCTCGAAGCGGTCGAGGCGGAACGCGACCTCGATGCGCTGCGAGTTGATTACCGACTCGCCTGCACATTCGCGAGCCAGTCCGCGCTGTGGGCAATCGGCCTGTTGACCGAGATGGCCGGCGCCGTCGCGATCGCGCGGTCGTGCCTACTCGAACGACGCGAACGCGATGCCCGCGCCGCAGCCAAACACATTGCGATGAGCCCCGCCGTGTACATCACCGGCGGCAAGCTACGCCTCGGACACGACCTCACGAACGTCGCCTTCTGAGATCAGCCGTCCACGTCGCTGCCGCCCTCGTACAGCCGTGACGGTGATGGATAACACGATCACCGACGGTGATCGACAGCAGCGACGTCGAATCGTCCCATGTACCGGTAACGCGGTGGTCCGAGCGCCTCTGACAGATGTCGTTGAGCGCACCACTCAACTGGTGTTCGGGGGCGTACCATCCCCTGACGCAGGATGACGCAGTCTGAGGCGCTACTTGCTGGCGAGTTCGGAATAGAACTGCGCGCCAGGGACCTCCGAGAGCATCGCAGCATGCTCGGCGGTCGGTTCCCCGAGGACGTAGAACTCGATCGAGCCGATGAGCGCCATCAGGCTCCCCATCATCTCTCCGTGCCCTTCCGCTTGCATGTGGGCAATGTGCGCCGCCGAGTCGGCGTATGTCTCCAACACGACGAGAGTTCCGTGCTCGTCGGAGTAGTGCCAGTCATAGGTCAGCGTGCCCGGTTGATCGCGGACCGCCCGACAACCTTCTTCGGCGAGGGCTTTGACCTGGGGGACATTCTCGGGCTCCACGCTCATGTGAGCGAAGATCGTGATCTTCCCCATTGTCGTCTCCTCAACTCGTGGGCTCCTGACCGACAGAAACGTAGTTGTCTGACCGGTACCCCACAAGGGGAAATGCACCCCGACTACGGCGCTCGAACAGGGGCTCGGGCGTCCCCGATGCGTAGCCACGCCGGTCGGGCCACACACATCGGCAAACTGCCCACACGAGCTTCCCAACAGTCGGAGGGAGGTGTTTGGTCCGGTGCGCGTTCGGCGGGCGAGGTGTAGGTCTCGATGTGGCGCCTCAGATTCGGGCATTGACCGTCAGGTCGGGGAGGCGTACGGTTGACCTCGCGATTTGCTGGCGGACGGGCGACTGTGCTACGCGAGCGCCCCTCCGATATGGCGGCAGGTCACCGCATCAGCCATACATCCGAAGGGGGGCCGCAATGGCCGCATCAGTTGTCACCGTTCCAAGCGGAACGGTGAATTTCAGCGACGAACAGATCGGGGAACTCGGCATGCAGTTCCGAGGCTCGGTCTGCAGCTCGGGCGATCCCGAGTACGACGATCTCCGGATGGTCGAGAACTTGGCGATCGACCGCCGACCCGGTCTCATCGTCAGATGTTCGGGCGAGGCCGACGTCATCGACGGCGTCAACCTAGCTCGGGAACACCACCTCGTCCTGGCGGTACGCTGTGGCGGGCACCATGTCGCTGGCCACGGCACCGTCGATGGCGGCCTCGTACTCGACTTGCGCGACATGAACGGGGTGTGGGTCGACCCCGCCAACAAGCGGGTGCGTGTCCAGGGTGGAGCGACCTGGGGACAGGTCGATCGTGAGGCACAGGTCTTCGGACTGGCCGTTCCCGGCGGGGTCGTGTCGACGACCGGTGTTGGTGGCTTGACGCTCGGCGGCGGTATTGGATGGCTGCACCGCAAGTGGGGTCTTTCGTGCGACAACCTCCTCGAAGCGCAGGTCGTGCTCGCATCGGGCGAACTCGTGACGGCCAGCGCCGACGAGCATCCCGACCTGTTCTGGGCTCTCCGCGGCGGAGGGGGCAACTTCGGTGTCGTGGTCGACTTCACCTTCGAGGCTCACGCGGTCGGACCAGAGGTCGCGCTCGCCGCGGTCTTCCACGAGATTGAGGCCGGAGCAGACCTGATGGCGCAGTGGCGCGACCTCGCTCTCGCCGCGGGTGACGAGGTGACGACGCGTGCCCTGTACTGGGGGCTGCCGCCCGCCGACGAACTTCCGCCTCCCGTGGCGGGCAAGAACGTGTTCATCGTGGCCGCGATGTATGCCGGCGACAAGAGCGAGGGACAGCCGATCATCGACGAGTTCCGCAGCCTCGGTGATCCGTTGTTCGACATGACCGATCACATACCGAACTATCGAGCCTTCCAGGCGGGCTTCGATCCGCTCGTGGCGAACCTCCACAGCTATTGGAAGTCGACGTATCTCGATGCACTCGGCGACGAGGCGATCGCGTTCATCCATGAGCGCGCCCTCAGCCGCCCAGACCCGAGCGTGCTGATCCACGTTCCGATCATGGGCGGCGCGACCGCCGCGGTTCCCGCCGAGGCAACGGCCTTCGGCGATCGAAGCGCACCGTTCATGCTCAGCTTCGACGGCGGCACCTACGACCCGGCGAACTTCGACGCCGTTCGAGCCTGGGTCCGCGAATCGATGGAAGGGGCCGGAGCACTCGCCGGATCAGGTGGTGCCTACCTCGGCTTCTCGGCCGACGCATCGACCGAGCAGGCCGTGGTCGAGCAACAGTACGGAGGCAACCTTGACCGGCTGAAGCAAGTCAAGCGCATCTACGACCCCGACAACCTGTTCCGAATCAACAACAACATCACCCCGGACTGAGCCGCATTGCCGCCGCCGGCGACATCGCCGAGCCTGCCGTGGCCCGTTCAAGAGCAGCGCAGCAACGGCTGCTTCCGCTGCGCTGTGGAGGTCTGGATGTTCGACCGCCAATCCGTCCTTCACCTGCCCGCGGAAATGCACGAGCACCGAGGATCACACAAGGTTCGGTGCGATCGGTGGACCGTCGACACCCGACATGGCCGGTCCCCGATTGCTTCGGCAGACCGCCCGGGGATGCTTCTACCCCACGCGCCGACCTTCATTCCAAGACGCACGAACCGGCTGCAAACGCGCGCCAAGCGAGAAGCGGCTACTTTGGCACGGCCAGGACGTCGCTTGACGGTCAGGCCCGGTCCAACAGTACGTGAGGACACCATGGCCCCTCAGTCGTTCGATGACGCTGTCGAGTCAGCTCGACGAAATCTCGGATCGATGGCGCAAGGCGACGCCGGACCGTCGATTGCGCTGTTGTCACAGCGTGACGACGTCGTGTTGGCCAATCCGCTCGGTCCTCCGATCGTTGGCTACGCCAACGTCGCCGCCGAGGTCGAGCGAGTCGCATCGATGTTCGTCGACGGCGAGCCAACCGTGTTCGACGAGGTGGCCCGGTGGGCGAGCGACGACCTCGGCTACGTCGTGGCCATCGAGCACGCACGCGTCAAGCGCTCCGGAAGCGAGGAGTTCGTGGCGATGGACCTCCGGGTCACCGTCATCTTCCGTCGGGAGAGCGATGGTTGGCGCGTCTGTCTCCGTCATGCCGATCGTGTCACGGGACCGCCGATCCCGACTGCCTGATCGAGTCCTGACGCACAGCACGCCGCCCGACGTGTCTACCGACGGCGAGCACAATCTGGCTGTCGCACCGGACGACGAGGTGCCTCCCAATCGCCGGTTCAGATCTTCCGTAGCGGGTGACGGGTGCGCTCGGCCGGTGTACGGACGGTCGAGCGGTGACCGAATTCAGCCGGTCTATGGTCTTGTCGTGACGTTCGGTGGTCGACTGAAGAAGGTCGGAGCAGCGTTCCGATGATCATGGTCCATGCGTCACTTCGCGTTCGGGAGGAGCACCGCAACGAGTTCGTGCAGTTCATGAAGCGCTACGTCAGCAGGACGCGTACGGAACCAGGCAACGTCGGCTTCGAGTTGACGGCTCATCTGGACGAGCCAGCGACCTTCACGATGGTTGAGTGCTGGCGCGACGAGGACGCCGTCCGCGACCACTTCGCACAGGACTACATCGCTGAATTCCGGACCCACAGGGACCGCTTCGACCTCACGATCACCGGGACGGTCATCGGCGGCCCTATGGAACCGCTGCAGGAGTGGCTCCGGCACGTCTTGGCGACGCCAGCTCATTGACGGAGCGCGAGCGCCTCATGCCAGTCTCTCCTATCGCCGGATCGCTGCGAAGGCTTGCTGCTGGTTGTTGATCCAATCCAGGGCGAGCTCGGCTGGCGGAGGGTCAACATCGACAAGCTCGCGGAGGCGAGATTGAGACGGTCGCTCGCTCCGCCGAGAGTGCTGTGAGCGATCACTGAAAAGCGACATTGGGGATCATTGAAATGTGACATGGGTGTCGGGGTCTTCTGGCCGGCATCCACCACCCAACGGGGTGGCACCTCCAGCGTGTTGAGCGACCAAGCCACAACACAGGCCGGTGGTGCCGCTCTCCATGATGACCCAGGAGATGTACGTGAATATCAACGACCTACACGCGCAGGGATGGACGATCAACGAGATCGCTGAAGAGACCGGGTTCCACCGCACGACGGTGAGCCGAAACCTGAAGAACGGGTCGCCGCCGGCGGTTCGTGCGACCGAGGCAACGGTGATGACTGACCGGTGGCGCGACTCGGTTGGTGTGTTGCTCGGAGCGCATCCGCGGATGTTGTCGATCTCGGTCCACAACAAGCTGCGGGCCGACGGGTTCGACGGTTCGTATCCGACCGTGGTTCGCGCTGTGCGCGATGTCCGTGGCCCGAGGTTCAAAGCAGCGAACGCTGTGTCGGTTCCGATCCACACGGCGCCGGGTGAGGAAGCCCAGTTCGATTTCTGCGACCTCGGCTCGTGGGCGGTCCGGTTCGGGTGGAACATTCCGCTGGTCGCGTTCGGGATGATCCTGTCGTGGTCGCGGTTTCGGATCTGGTGGTTCACCACGTCGGAGGATCGTCACCACACCTTCGAGGGTGCCGTTCGGTTCTTCGATGAGGTCGGCGGCGTCCCGGCTGCGTGTCGCACGGATCGGATGGGTGCGCTCGGCCGGTCTCAAGGCCGCCGGTTCGAGCTGCATCCACCAACGACCGGATTCGCCGCGCACCACTCGACGAAGATCACGTCGTGTCAGGCGGGCGACGCCAAGCGCAAGGGCAAGGTCGAGCGGCCGTTCCGTCAGCTCCAAGAGACGTTCCTCCCGGAGGTCGAGGCCGACGGCGTCCTGGTCGATCTCGCCGATCTGAACCGGCGCAGTCAGGTCTGGCTCGCCGAACGCGTCCACGCTGTTCCGTCGCGATCAACCGGAGAAACACCGGCATCTCGGTTGGAGGTCGAACGCGACTTCCTCAGCCCGTTGCCGAGGGTCCGGTTCGACACCGACTACGTCGAAACGCGTCGGGTCCACAACGCGTGGCCGTTCGTGACGATCGACGCGAACCGCTACTCGGTCCCGCCCGAAGCGTTGGGGCACAAGGTCGAGATCCGACGGCGCGTCGACGGCGACACCGTCGAGATCCGCCTGGCTGGCCGGCTGGTCGCGACACATCGTCTCGTCGCCGGACGCCTGGCTGACGTGTGGGACCCGGCCCACAAGCTGGCCGCCGAAACCCTCGCACTCGGCTGGGACCCGAACGGCCCCGACCTACGCGTTGTCGCCAATCAGCCCGAACCAGCCGCAGTCGAGCGGCTCGATCTCGGCGGCGACTACGACGTCGATCCACCCGACCTCGGCGACCGCTACACGGTCACGATCGACGATGGCGAGGTGTCGGCATGAGCGTCTACGAACAGATCAAGGCCGACCTCGGCTACCTCAAACTCGACGCTGCTTCGGGAGCGTTCGCGATGCTCGCCGAGCAAGCCAAGTTGGAGGACTGGTCCCACATCGAGTTCCTCGCCCGCCTCGTCGCCGAGCAAGCAACCGCTGACCGAGACCGGCGCCTGGCAGCCCGACTCCGCTACGCGAAGTTCCCCTACCGGCGCACCATCGACGACTTCGACTACGAGTTCCAACCCTCCGTCGACCGCAAGCTGATGGAAGACCTCGCAACGCTCCGCTTCATCGACGAGAACCGGCCCATCCTCTTCCTCGGACAACCCGGTTGCGGCAAGACACACCTCGCCGTCGCGCTCGCAACACTCGCCGTCGAGGCCGGCTACCGCGGCTACTTCACCACCGCCGACAACCTCTGCCGCACACTCGTCCGCGCGTCCATCGAGGGCAACCTTGCGTCGAAGATGAAGACGTTCACCGCGCCGACCGTCCTCGTCATCGACGACGTCGGGCTCCTCCCGATCGGCGGCACCGAAGCATCGGCGGTGTTCTTCCAAGTCGTCAACCGCCGCTACGAGAAGGGCCACCCGACGATCGTCACCACCAACCGAGGGCTCCCCGACTGGGGGACAGTTTTCGGTGACGCCGTCGTCGCCGCAGCCGTCCTCGACCGGCTCATGCACAACGCGATCGTGTTCAACATCAAGGGCTCCAGCTGGCGTCTACGCGAGCACAATGGCCTCGAGATCGCAACCACCAACCCCAGCGACGGAGGCGCCCGCTAACGTCACCAACCGCCGGCCAGAACACCGATCCCATGTCGCTTTTCGATGATCGCCGATGACGTGTTTCTATGATCGCTCACA
>JBGTIA010000743.1:0-5019 GCA_041745835.1 Ilumatobacteraceae bacterium
AGCGTCGGGCGATGGTCGAAGCTGAGGGCGCCGTCGAGGACCGGGGCGAAGAGGTCGTCGACGTAGTCGCGTTGGTGGCGCATGAGGAGCGGGTACAGGGTCGTCGTCAGGTCGGCGTGGAGCGTCCGCCACCAGCTCGCGTCGCGGTTGGTGTCCGACGGACCGATCCCTGCGGCGGTCGCCTCTTCGGTGGGGATGGCGTGCATCTGGGCGATGAAGCGGACGACGGACCTCAGCGCGGCGTCACGGTCGGCTTCGGGCCAGCTTAGGAGGGCGCGGCGGGTGAGCGGTGTGCCTGCCAGGTAGGGGTATCGGCACCAGTCGTCACCGCGCATCTCCAGGTGGGGCACGTGGACGTCGACGTGGGCCCGCACGAGGTCGAGAACCTTGGCCTCGTGGAGCATGAAGGGCCCGCTCCAGTCGTGCTTTGCGAAACGATAGACCCAGGTGCGGTCGACGACCACGACGTCGTTGACCATGCCGTCGGTGATGGCGTCGAGGTGCTCTGGATCGGCGCCGGGAAGGTCGCGCTGGATGCGGCGGAGGTACGCGTCGGGGATGGTGGCCATCGTTGGCCTCCTTGAACCATGGGAAGGCGGCCGGTCGGTGGGACCGGTGGAGCGTGCCGTCGTGGGTTCGTGGAGGTCAGCGGCGCAGCATCGCGTGGGGCGCTCCTCGGTGGGGTGGGGCGAGGGTAGCACTCGCGCCACCATCAGGCCCCAGCATGGAACTCGGGTGCGTACAGACCAGGTCGGCGGGTCTCGGAAGCCGTGCGGAACGGGGCGGCTCAACCTCGAGCCCGATCCGCGTTCGCTCCCGAGTCGTCGGGCGCCTGAGGACGCCGCGGCCCTCTGCGGACCTTCGGCCCATCGCGTTCGTGGAGTTGAGCTTACCGACTCTGGGTCGATCACTGTAGCGGCTACGGCGCACGATCGATAGGGTTGCGTATGATGACTCCCGTGGACACCGTCACGATCTCGCCCAAGTTCCAGGTGGTGATTCCGAAGCGGATTCGGGAGGCCCTAGCGCTGCGTCCCGGCCAGCGAGTGCTTGCCTTGCAGGTCGGCGACCGCATCGAGCTCGTCCCGCTGTCCGATGCCCGGTCGCGTCGCGGCTTTCTGCGTGGAATCGACACGGACGTCCCCCGCGATGGAGACCGCGTGTGAACGTCGTCGACTCCTCGGCCTGGCTCGAGTACTTCGCAGAGGGCCCCAACGCGAGCGCCTTCGCCGAGGTCGTCGAGGCGCCAAAAGACCTGCTCGTCCCGGTCATCACGGTGTACGAGGTCTTCAGGCGGGTGAGTCAGCAGCGCGGCGAGAGGGCGGCCTTCGACGCGGTCGGGGTCCTGCTGCAGTCGCGGGTCGTCGACCTGACGGCGGATCTGGCCGTGGAGGCGGCCCGGATCGGCCGCGAGGTCGGGCTCCCGATGGCCGACAGCCTGATTCTCGCCACTGCACGCGCTCATGCCGCGACGGTGTGGACGCAGGACGCCGACTTCGAAGGCCTTGACGGTGTGCGCTACGTGCCCGCGGCCAGGCCCGCCTGACCCGCCTAGGTGCCCAGCGCTCCGGGTGGTGGCTCGCCTGGTCGTTGAGCCGGGATCAGGTCACGGAATGCGCTCGATCACCTGGCCGTCGTGGCCCCAGTCGCGGAACGGCATGATCAGCGCGTCGTTGTTGAAGCGGTAGGTACCGTCCTCGAGGCGCCAGACGTAGCGGAGCGAAGCACTGTCTAGGACTTGGTGGGTCGTGTAGGACTCGATACTACAACACGCTGATTAGGAGACATCCTTTGGGGCACGGGCTGCTAGTCGCGAGCATCGAGGAAGCGCTGTGCAGGACGCAGATTCGAGTGATCCCTGGTACTGTCTCGTACCCGTTCGTGGGCCCCGCTCTCGCCCGCGATATCTCCCAATACATCTCCCAATCGGGGTGGGCCACCTGAGCGGTGGAAAACGGAACCCGCACGGTTGCGAGTGCGTCCAGCACGATCTCCGTACCCGATACTACTGCGTGGAGAGGTGGTCAATGGCCTTTGCGTACCGCCCTAGAGCCTGACGGGAGTTGTCTTGAGGTGGTCGTTGATCCGTCCTTCGAGTTCTGCGAGTCGCGCGGCGATTGACTCGGAGGTGGGCGGCGGCTGCACGAACATGCTCGCCGTGATCACCTTGCCTCGGGGAGTTGCTGCGCGCGCTGCTCGAGGTAGGGCACGAGCGTCACGGTGAGGTACTCGGGGAGTTTGGCGCGCGCTTGATCCCCGCGCTTCTTGAGTTGGTTCTTCGTGACCCCCGGGTTCGAGGGGGTCGAGGCCCTCGACGTAGCTGGGGTGGTCGGTACTTGTTGTGGTTGAGTTCGGTGAGCTGTCCGGTGAGGCGGTTGAGTTGCTTGACGAACGGTTCGATCTCGTGGAGCCTCTCGGCTTTGCGGGCCTCGTCCGGGTCGTTCGGTGCGTGCTCGGCGCGCTTCGCGCTTAGCGCTGCGTCGATCAAGTCCTTGGTGCACGTTCCCGTGCGCGCGGCGGCGAGGAGTTCCGCGCGCTTCTCCGGGACTTGCACGCGGCCGATGGAGCCCGCTGCGGTGTAGCGGAGCTCGCCGGCTTCGAGCGCCTGCTTGACGTCCTCGGGTACGTCGAGCAGGTGGAGGCGGTTGCTGACGAACGAGGTCAGCAGAAGCCCTTCACGCTTCTTGAAGACGCTGTCCAGGATCGAGGCAAGCTTGTCACTGCTGATTTCGGTGGTGTGGGCGGTTTCGGCGCGTGTGGCGGGGGAGGGGCGATTGACCCAGCGCTTGAGGATCTGCGCGATCCAGCGTCGACCCTCGTCGTCGGGCGTGTACTCGGGCCGATCGGGGATACGGCGGTAGACCTCTAGCCCGACGAGGTCAATGAGCTTAGCTAAGTTACGGGTGGTCTAGCACGCCGAGAACGGAAGAGGTCTTTCCGGCATGGCGCCAAAAAAAACCCCGGGGTTCATCACCAGTCGGAGACTGGGAGAGGAAGAGCCCGAGGACTAGTAAGACCAATCTAGCAGACCGAGGGCTTGTGTCAAGTGCTCTAATGGTGCGCGTGCCCAGGTTGCGCGACGCGCTCTCCGAACCTCGCTTCGAAGCGTACCGGACGAGCGCAACGACAACGGATCTGGAGTGCTTGGCGGGGTACGTGTGGAACACGGCCCTATGTGAGGCCCTGTATCCGACCGTGCAGCACTTGGAAGTCGCGCTCCGCAATGCGATTCAAGACGCTTGCACGGTGGAGTTCGGGACCGAGTTCTGGTTCGACGACCCGACCCTGATCGACGACGGCAGGACGTTGAGCATCATCGCCCACGCGAAGGCGGGTCTCTCGAGGGCCGGCAAGCCGATCGAGGCCGGAAGGGTCATCGCGGAACTGCACTTCGGCTTCTGGCGTCAGCTCTTCTTCAACAAGTACGAGAAGAAGCTGTGGCGCAAGATCATCAAGGAAGTCTTCCCGTTCGCACCGCCCGCTGCGCAACAGCGAAGCGCCATCGGCCCAATGGTTCACCGCGCCAAGGAACTGCGGAATCGGGTCTTTCATCATGAGCCGATCTTCCACTGGGCGGACCTTCGAGAACAGCACCAGGACATGCATGCCGTCATCGGATGGATCAGTCCACCGCTTGCCGCGGTAGCCACAGAAACCGATCGCTTCCTCCAGGTGTTCGCCACCGACCCGAATCACTACGTGGCATCGCTGCACGATCTGTCGATCTGAGGCCGGTAACGGGCTTCGTCTGCCTGCGTTCTTGGCAGCTCTCTGTCGTTCACGGAAGGCGGGAGACTTGTCCTGACGTGCCGGAACGCATCGACTCGCGCTCGCGGGGCCATCCCCAGCAGTGTCAAATCGCCCGTTCAGCGCTCGCTTGAGTGGCTCAGCGACGACTCCGTCGCCACTCCCACCCCTGCGACCCGGTTCGAACGCGAACCCATGACCACGAAGACCTTCGTTGTGCTACCGCCGGCGGTAGGGTTGACAGTATCGCCGGTGGTTTTTGGACAGTTTCGCGGGTCTCGTGATCCGGTGAGTTCGTTGTGAGCAGAAGCTAGCGAGGGGCCTCCCTCGTACCCTGGGCGTCGGTGAACAGCCAGGGAAGGGAGGCCATCTCGTTGATATCACGAGAGGCGAGCATGAGCATTCGGCAGGAGAAGGAGAACGGCATGCCGGTCGCGCGCATCGCGCGGCGCTACGGCATCAGCCGACAGAGCGTCTACAACGTCATGAACGGCGGTTCTGGTGGTCGGGAGCGGGCGCCGCGGCCGTCGGTGCTCGATCCGTTCAAGCCGTACGTGCGGTCGCGGTTGGCGCGGTTCGATCTGCCCGCGACGGTGCTGCTCCGCGAGATCCAGCGGCAGGGGTACGGGGGTGGCATCAGCGTCCTGAAGGAGTTCGTGGCGGGCGTGAAGACGGACTTGGTGCGGCTGGTGATCGAGCGGTTCGAAACGCTGCCGGGCGCGCAGGCGCAACTCGATTGGGGCGAGTGCGGCACTATCGTCGAGGGGGGCGTGACGCGGCGCTTGTTCCTGTTCGTGTTCGTCCTCGGCTTCTCGCGGGTGACCTTCGCGCGTTTCACGACCAGCATGCGGCAGCCGGAACTGCTGTCATGCACGCGCGAAGCGTTCGAAACGGTGGGCGTTCCGAAGGAGCTCCTGGTCGACAACATGAGGACCGCCGTCGATCGGCACCTGGTGGGTGAGGAGGTCCGCTTCAACGCCGGGTTCCTCAGCTTCTGCGAGCACTACGGCTCGTTGCCCGTCGCCTGCCCGCCGTACTGGCCGCGCGCGAAGGGGAAGGTCGAGGCGGGCGTGAAGTACCTCAAGCGCTCGTTCCTCGCGGGCCGATCGTTCACGGACCTCGCGGACCTCAACGCGCAACTCGACGCCTGGCTGGACTCGGTGGCGAACGTGCGGGTGCACGACACCACCGGCGAGCGGCCGATCGATCGGTTCGAGCGCGAACGCGCCGAGCTGCGCCCGGCGGCGGCCATGCCGGCGTTCGATACCCGCG
>JBGTIA010000744.1:0-13739 GCA_041745835.1 Ilumatobacteraceae bacterium
GGCGCCGTCCACCAACCGGTGCTCAGGTGCGGCTCGACGGCTTCGACGGCTCGAGCAGGCGTGGCCCCATCAGCTTGGCCATCAGGTGGTCACCCGAGCTGACCGGGGCGTACCGGGGAGGGTCGGAGTCGTCGCAGCAGGTCGGGAGGCACTCGATCACGGCATCCCAGTTCGGCTGCTGGAACCAGGCCACCGATCGACGTCGAACCGGACCATCCGAGCCGGCGGGCGGTGGGAGCACCCGATGCAGCGTCGAGCGCCAGCGGTCGTTGGACCACTCGGCCAGCAGATCGCCGACGTTGACGATGAACGAATCCCTCGACGGCACGACGTCGTGCCATCGGCCGGCGTCGTCGCAGATCTGGAGGCCCGGCACCGGGTCGGCGAGCAGCACCGTGATGCTGCCGTAGTCGGTGTGCGCGCCCATTCGCATCTGGTCGGGCTGCGGCTCGCCGGCGTCGGCACGGCGCTGATAGTTGTTCGCTCGCATCACCGTGGGCCCCTTGTCGAGGTAAGGCTCGAAGTGGTCGACGGGCATGCCAAGCGCCAGTGCTGCGACCGACATCACGTCGTTCGCAACCCGGTCGACCGCTGCGAGATACGCGAGCCAGGTCGCCCGGAACAGCTGCGACGGCCACACGTTGGGCGCGAAGAGCGTGTCGCGGCGGGCGGCGTAGTACGAATCGGCGAGTTGGTCGTCGGAGAGTTCCAGACCGCAGTTGAACGCCTCGAACAGATCGGTCGGCAGGTCCTGCTCGCCGAGCGAGTACGCGAGCGCCTCGGATCCCTCGGGAGCGTACCCGCGGTTCGCAGCCCGATCCTCCACGAAGTGGGCCATCTTCTCCGCAGGATCGAGGTCGAAGAACGCCGCCGTGACGTCGAGCATCTCGGCGGTCAGCTCCGGGTCGACACCGTGTCCACTGATCGAGAGGAAGCCCGACGTGCGTGCGGCACGGTCGAACTGCTCGGCAACCCGTCGACGCTCGGCGTCCGAGCCCTCGCAGAACGGACGCAGGTCGATCGGCTCCACGCGCACGCCGCAACCGTATCGGCCGCAGGGACGCCACCTGCGGCTGTCAGAGCCGCTCGCCGAGCGCGTCGAGCAGGCCGTGCATGCCACCGAAGGTGACCACCCGGAACTCCTCGACTGCACCGAGCCCGTACCGCTCGCCGAGCCGCTCGCTGCCCGCTCGCAGCATCAGCGACAACGCCTCGGTGACGTCGCCGGCATCGAGTGCGTCGTCGACCGCCGGAATCCGCCAACCACCGGTGTGCGCCTGCAGTCGCAGCTGGTTGAAGAAGTTCAGCATCATCGTGCGGTGGCAGCACGCTGCGGCGATCTTGCGGTCGACGCTGGCGGAGATGTCGACCACGTCGGTGACCTCGATCACCCGGCGCCCGAAGTACCACCGCTCGAAACAGCCGTGCGGAACGAGCGGCTCCTGGGTGTGGGTCGACACCTCGCCGAGGTGCTCGGGGTGGTGCAGATCGAACTGGCTGGTCCAGAACGATTCGTCGACCGCTCGGGCCACGACGACGTGGTCGAGGTTGTCCTCGCCGTACATGGCATACGGATCGAACGACACGAGGGCGTACGGGCGATAGGTACGCACTGCGAAGATGATGCGTTCGCGCAGTTCGACGGTCGAGACGTCGCCGAGCGTGTCGGTCGGGTAGCCCAACTCGACGATCTCGTGGACGCCGAGGGTCTCTGCCGCCCGGATGAATTCGTCGCGGTTCGCAGCCACCGTCGTCGCCTCGTCGGAGCCGACCGAGTCCCACCGGTCGTCGGTGACGCGGACCACGACGACCCGCCAGCCGGCGTCCGCCCAGGTCGCAACCGTGCCGCCGACGAAGAGGGCCACGTCGTCGGCGTGCGCGACCACGACCAACACGACTCGCCCCTCCCCCGGCTCGATCGAGCGCACTGTCGCCCCCATCGCTCGGACCGTACCCCACCATGTCCCCGCGCCCGGGTCTCCCGCAACCGAGTTCCCCGCGCCCCGGTCCCAGAACGCGTTGGTTCCCAAGACCCACGTCGGGGGAACTGCGATGCAAGGATGTTGCGATGTCCGAGCTGGCGATCCACGGTGGCGCTCCCGTCCGAACAGCGCCATACCCGCCGTGGCCGACGCACGACGACCACGAACGCGCCAACCTGCTCGAGGTGCTCGACTCGAACCAGTGGTGGTCGTCGCAGGGAACGAAGGTGCGCGAGTTCGAGCGGCGCTGGGGAGCGTTCCACGGAACCGGCCTTGCAGTGGCTGTCACCAACGGGTCGCACGCGATCGAACTCGCACTCCTCGCGACAGGGATCGGCGAAGGCGACGAGGTGATCGTGCCCGGTTGGACGTTCGTCGCCACGGCGGCATCGGTACTGATGGTCAACGCCCGACCGGTGCTGGTCGACGTCGAGCTCGGTACCGGGTGCATCGATCCGGATGCTGTCGAAGCCGCCATCACACCTCGCACCCGGGCGGTCGTTGCGGTGCACATCGCCGGCCACCCTGCCGACATGGATCGACTCACGGAGATCTGCCGGCGCCACGACCTCGTCCTGATCGAGGACTGCGCCCACGCCCATGGCTCGATGTTCAACGGCCGGATGGTCGGCACGTTCGGGGCTGCCGGCAGCTACTCGTTCCAGGCGTCGAAGCTGATGACCGGGGGCGAAGGCGGCGCAGTCGTGTCGACCGACGCCGACGTCATCGCCCGGGCCGCCTCGTACGCCGACTGCGGACGCCAGCCGGGTCAGTGGTTCTACTCCCACTACCTGCTCGGCGGGAACGACCGCATGACCGAGTGGCAGGGCGCCGTGCTGCTCGCCCAGCTCGACCGGTTCGAGGAGCAACAGCGGCGGCGCGACGTCCACTCGACGCTCCTGAACGCCGAACTCGCTGCGATCCCAGGGGTTCACCCACAGACCCGCGACCCGCGTTGTGATCGCCAGGGGAACTACTGCTACGTCGTGCGCATCGATCCCGCCGAGTTCGGGGCGGATCGCGAATCGGTCCGCCTCGCCCTCGCGGCCGAGGGCATCTCGCTCACGATGTCGTATCCGCCGGTGCACCACCTCGACGTGTTCCGCAACGCCGACGCTCTCGCCCCGCGTCATCGCGATCGCAATGGCATGCAGGACTGGGCCTCGCTCTCGCTGCCGGTCACGGAGCAGCTCGCCGTAACCACCCTCTGGTTCACCACGTCGGTGCTGATGGGGTCGCATGACGACGCGCTCGACGTCGTGCGTGCGCTCGCGAAGGTGCAGCGCAACGCCGGAATGCTGTCGTGACCGACGCTGCCGGCCCGCCACTGGGCGAGCCGTTCGACTGTGTGGAACGCAGCGCCGTCGACACGCTTCGCTCCCTGGGTCCGTACCTGATCGCCGTCAACGACCCACCATGGTCGTCGATCGTCGACAAGGTGCCAGCGCCGGTCACGATCGTCACCGCTGGCGACATGGAGGCCGCCAAGCTCGATCAGGACGTCGAGCACACCGCGGACGACGGGGCCGAGGTCGTCGTCGGCTTCGGGGGCGGAACTGCTCTCGACACCGCCAAGTACCTGGCGTGGAAGCGTGGGCTCCCGCTGGTGCAGATTCCGACGATCACCTCCGTCGACGCAGGGTTCACCGATGCGATCGGCGTCCGTTCCGAGGGACGGGTCCGGTACGTCGGCACGATCGTGCCCGAGGAGGTCGTGCTCGACATCGACCTGATCCGCTCGGCGCCGGTCCACCTCAACCGGGCGGGCATCGGCGACGTGCTGTCGTGCCACACCGGCCTGCACGACTGGCGCGCCGCCGTCGACGCCGGCCAAGGAGTCGGCTGGAACCAGGCCGCTGCGGAACTCGGCGAGGCACTGCTCGCCGAGCTCGATTCGATGGTCGTCGACATCCACGACGGAACCCCGGACGGCATCCGCTGGCTCGCCGACTGTTACCGCCGCATCGGGGCCGCGTGCGCTGCGCTCGGGCACAGCCGCTTTGAGGAAGGCTCCGAGCACTTCTGGGCCTACGCCTACGAACACGCCACCGGCGCACACCACGTGCACGGCGAACTGATCTCGTTCGCAGTCGTCGCGATCGCACACGTGCAGGAGAACGAGGCCGAGTTCGCTCGGCACGTGGTCTCCCGCGCCGGCGTGCGGGCCCACCCCGACGACCTCGGGATCAGCCGGAAGGAATTCGTCGAGAACCTCGTCGGTCTCCGCGAGTACTCCCACGCCGAGGGCCTCGACGTCGGAGTCGCCGATCTGACCGACATCAACCTCGACGACGCACACCAGGCGTTTGATTTCGCGTCTGCTCTCCCGAGAGCGTGAGGTTTCGAGACCAATAGGCAACCGCGCCGTCGATTACGTGGAGACGGGCCTTCTGTCACAACCTGGGCGCACAGCTGCGCAACGGCGTAGTGTCCTGGCAACAGGGCGCCATGCGAAGGCGGTTCTACAGCAGGCCCGCAGGACTGCGGGCCGTGGGAGTCGCCCTCTGACGGGTTCCGGCCAGTTGTCTAAACGGACGGGGTGATGCGTTGACCGAGAGCAGCGTCGTGGGGAGTCGGCTGGACCGCTACGTGCCCCGTCTGGTCCTCGATTGGGTCACCGACGAACCAGATCGACGGTGGCGCCTCGTCGAGGGCACGATGCTGTTCGCGGACATTTCGGGCTTCACGGCGCTGTCGGAACGTCTTGCCACGCGTGGTCGCATCGGGACGGAGGAGTTGGTGGACACCCTGAGCCGGGTGTTCGGCGGCATGCTCTGGATCGCTGCCAGTCACGGCGGGCAGTTGCTGAAGTTTGGCGGCGACGCCCTCTTGCTGCTGTTCACGGGTCCCGACCACGCCCGTCACGCGGCATCGGCGGCAGTGGAGATGCGGAGCGATCTTCGCCGCGCGACCCAAGTCCCCACCTCGGTGGGCAAGTTGAAGTTGTCGATCTCGATGGGCGCACACTCCGGCGCGTTCCACCTCTTCCTGGTCGGCGATCCGTACCCACAACTGGTCGTGCTGGGACCCGCAACGACGGCCGCGATGGACGCGGAGAGTGCCGCGGAGGCGGGGCAGATCGTCGTCACCAGCGTGGCGGCGAAGTTGCTCGGCCCGAATTCCACCAGACCTCGCGAGGACGGCGAGTTGATGGTGCGGTGGCGCAGGGCCGCTGTCGACCCATTCGGATCACCGCCTTCGCGTGGCACCGATTCCGTCATCGCCCGCCGAGTGATGCCACCGATCATGGCGTCGATGCTCGACATCAGCTCGCCGGATCCGATGCACCGCATCGCAACGATGGCGTTCTTCAAGTTCAAGGGGACGGATCAACGACTCGAGAACGACGGGCCCGAAGGGGTCGCCGATGCTCTCCACGACATGTTGGTCGTGGCCGAGGCGGCTTTCGCCGCCGAGGACATCGCACTCCTGAGCGTCGACGTCGATGCCAATGGCGGCAAGTTGGTCTGCAGTTCAGGCGTCCCCCTCACCAGCGAGGACGACGAGGGCCGAATGTTGCGCGCCGCACGCGCCATCGTCAGCGCAGGAACGTCGCTGCCACTTCAGGTGGGCATTCACCGAGGTCACGTCTTCGCCGGCGAAATGGGATCGAGCGAGCACGGCATCTTCTCCGTCATGGGAGACACCGTGAACACGGCCGCCCGAATCATGGTGACCGCCTCGCCTGGCGTGATCCATGTGCACCCCGCGGTACTCGATCACGCGCGCACTCTGTACGACACAACAGCGGAGGGGCCATTCACGTTCAAGGGCAAAGCCTTGCCACAGGTCGTGTACCGAGTCGGAGAGGAGATCGGTCCGAAAGAGTCGACCGACCGACAGGATTTCCCGTTCCTCGGCCGGGACAAGGAGCTAGCAGCGATTCGCGAACGGGTCGATGCAGTCCTCGACGGCGACGGAGGCGTAGTCACCGTCTTGGGTGCTGCTGGGCTCGGTAAGTCTCGGCTGGTTCGTGAGGCGTTGTCTGCCGTCGACCACGTTCCGCGGATGTCGATGCACGCCGAACCCTATGGCGCCACCAGCAGCTATCGAGTAGTACGAGATCCGCTGCGAGCGCTGTTCGACGTCGGTCATGGCGACGAGACCGCGATGTCCCTTGAGCTTCACCGAACCGTGAGTCGGGTGGCGCCTCACCTCGAGCCGTTCGTCCCGCTCGTCAGTGACGTCCTGCAGTTGAAGGCCCCATCGACTCCCGAGACCGACGCCATCGGCCCGGAGTTTCGCGCTCAGCGGACCGCCGACGTGGTGGTGGAGCTCGTCAACGTCGTGCGTGACGGTCCGTTGCTGATCCTGTTGGAGGACATGCATTGGGCAGACGACTCGTCCGCTTTCCTTCTCGGTCGCATCGCAGAGTCGACTCGGACACTCCCGTGGCTCCTGATCACGGCGCGGCGTGATGAACCGGGCGGGTTCACGACCGACCTGGGTTCGGTCATCGACATCGATCCGCTCCCTGACGATGCCATTCGACGGCTCGCCGTGGAGGCGACCGAGGCCGCACCGTTGCGACCGCACGAGATCGATCTGGTGTCGGAGCGGGCAGCCGGAAGTCCGTTGTTCGTGCGCGAACTCATCACTGCCGCTCAACAACTCGGATCGCTGGAATCGGTTCCTGCGTCACTTCAGGGCACGCTCGCGGCACAGGTGGACGCACTCGACCCGTTGTCGAAGCGGGTGCTTTCGTACGCCTCCGTCCTGGGGCGCAGCTTCCGGCGTTCGATCGTCGATGTCCTGTTGCGCCACGAGGGGCTCGAGCTCGATTCGGCGACCGTCGCTCAGCTCAGCAGGTTCATCGAAGCCGATGGTCCACTTCGGTACCGGTTCAAGAATGGTCTCGTGTGTGACGTCGTCTACGACGGTCTGGCGTACCGGATGCGCGCCAGACTTCATCGGCTGGCTGGCGAGGCCTTCGAGCAACTCAGCACCGACCTCGCGTCAGACGCAGCCATGTTGTCGCTCCACTTCTCTCGGGCCGACGACCACGAGCGCACGTATCGCTTCGCGTCGCTGGCTGCCGAACGCGCAGAAGGTGCCTACGCCTTCGCTGAGGCAGCGATCCACTACGAACGCGCTGTCGACGCAGCAAAGAAGCTCAACGCCGACGGCGATGTACGTCGCGAACTCTTCATCGCACTCGGCGATGTCCGTCACAAGACGGGCATGCTCGATGCTTCGCTGGACGCCTACCGTCGAGCAGCGGCACTGTCCCGGGGCCCCATCGATCGCGCCACGATTCATCTGCGCCGCGCAACGGTTCGAGAACGGGCCGGAGCGCTCCGCCTGGCGCTCGCGGACGCGTTGCGCGCACGAACCGCTGCCTCGGCGATCGACGCTGAGGAGTCGTTGGTTCTTCAGGCCCGCTCGATGGCCTTCACAGCCATCGTCCGCGAGGGGCAGGGCCGCTCGCAAGAAGCTCGTCGCGCTGCGGAGGCCGCGATTCAGGTGGCCGAACGGTGCAACGATGTGAAGTCGCTCGCACAGGCGTACAACATGATGCTGCTCACCGGGCTGACGCTGGGCGACGAAGACCCACACCAGTTCGCCCAGCGCGCACTGGCCAGCTACGAACAACTCCACGACTGGATGGGGGTGGCCGGAGTCACCAACAACTTGGGCATCCTGGCCTACTACGACGGCCGCTGGCAAGAGACGCTGGAGTACTACCGTCGAGCCCTTGATTCGCTGCGGCGCATCGGCAACCTCGCCGACGCTGCGTACGTCGAGACCAACATCGGCGAGGTGCTGATCAACCAGGGGCATCTGGACGAGGCCGAGTCAATGCTCCGCGATGGCGTACGAACGCTCCGTTCCTCGGGTTTCGACCACTTCGTCCCATTCTCCGAGATGCTCATCGGCCGATGGCTGCTCGCCCGAGGCGAACTCGGTGAGGCGGAGCGGGTCTTCCGTGCCGTGCTCGCAGATCAACTGAGCATGGATCAACACGTCGAAGCGAGGGAGACCTCGATTCATCTCGCTCACTGCCTGGCGCGAGCAGGGCGCCCGCAGGACGCCTTGCGTTTGATCGGTTCGTCTACCGGCCCGGCAACTGAAGATCTGTCGATCTTCGACGCGGCAGGCGCCGCCGTCACGGCGTTTGCGCTCATGGAGCTGGGCTCCGATGACGAAGCGATGGACGCGATCGAATGGGGCGTGAGCATCGCACGCGCACGGAACTTCGGCTACGACCTTGCCAAACTCTTGACTCTCGCAGCTCGCCAGAACTCGTCCTTCGCCGCCCGGCTCGGAACGAACGATCCCGCCGAAGAGGCTCGTGTCCTCCTCGACGGGCTCGACGTCGTGGCGTTCGGGTTCCCCTGACGGGCAGCGTTCGGACTACCGGAACTTCGTCGGGTCGCCAGCACCGTAGAAGATCTGCGTCTGGAACACCTTCGCTTCTTTGAGGACCTCGTTGTTGCTCACCATGCACCACGGGACGAGCCCGAAGACGAAGTTGGCAGGTACTGCGAGCGCATCCGGGGTCACAACACCGTTCGCGTCCACCTTGCTTGGATCGAACTGACCTTCAGCGAAACGCAGCGGCACGTTGCCGCTCGGGCGCGTCGCGGCCCCGCCGGTGGCGACGGTGGTCTTTCCATTCCACGACTGGCACCAGACGACGGGGAAGAACGGCCCAGCGTCATTCCCCTGGTAGTTGATGTACGTCGTGAGGCGATCCAACTGATCCAGGTCAAGTCCCTCCCAGTTGAGCGTGACGAAACCTCGGACGTCCTGGGGTGATCCCGTCTCTACACCGAGCGTTCCGTTGTCCCACGTCACCGTTCGTGTACCGAACTTGATCGTGACACCGACGTCCTCGCAGGCGGGAGCTGGCACCTCCTCCGTCTCGAACTTGTCGCCGTTGAGGAGCCGGTCGAACAGGACGTTGCGGCCGAGCCCCGACTCTGGGTAGAAATCCCCGCAGTCGACCGCTGCATCGAATCCGAACGGGACGACGAGATTGAAGACGGTCGACGTCTTCAACGAGAGGCCGCGACTCGACTGGCTAGCAGTCGACTGGAGTTGCACGCTCCTGAAATCCGGGACGGTCGATCCACCGACGTTGACCATCTGGCCGGAGTTGTTGATCCCGATGCTGTCCCCAGGGGCCCCACCGTCGAACGCCAGCCGGAGTGAGCCATCGGGAGCCCGCATCTTGCCGATGTTGAGCGTTGCGGTATTCACCTTGGGCCCGGAGTCGCCGGTAGCAAAGAAGTCACCGAGACTCAGCTTCAGCGTCTCGCCAGGGCCGATCAGGCCGGCGGGCTCGCCACAGTTCGCGCCGTCGGTCACACCGATCCCAGAGTTCGGGAGCTGCACGTTGGGGCTGTCTCCGCCCGTCGCTGCGAGCGCCAGGAGCTGCTTGCCGACAGAAACCGTCGTGCCGGTGTCGTCCTTGATCGCACCGAGGACCAGTGTGCTGCACGGGGTGCTGACGCCGATGGCCTGGATGAGGGTCGACATTCCAGTCTGGGCTGGGTCGAACGTGACCGTTCCGCTCCGGTCGGTGAGGTCGATCGTAAGCGTGCCGTACCGCACCGTCGGTGGGTCCGTATACGGGGGCGGCTCCTGCCCGGAGGCGTTGATGGAGGTGACGGCGACGGCCCCGACCATCGCCAAGCATGACACCAGCCCAATTCGAGTGATCTGTCGCCGTGAGGAGCTACTCATCTTCGGTTCCACCTTTGCGTCGTTCCGGTCGAGCGACCAGTTTCGCGACACATTGTGGCACGAGGAACGACTTGGAACCAGAAACATCGCATTGTATCACACTGGGCGGTTCCCTGACCGCGCAATGCCATCTTTTTCCCCGTCATTCGACGGATTGCGAAGGCAGCAGACATCCAGCGCGAATCTGACCGCGCACGGTCAGCCACCGCTACGCATCGTGAACCCCGCGGTGGATGTCCACCGCCCGCCACACCTCGGTGCATCGTCAAGGCATATCCTTCACCGATGACCGACCTTCTGATCGAATCGACAGCACTCGAGGACCGGCTGCGATCCGCGCTGCCGTCCGACGTCGACTACGCCTCGGCGCGACTCGTCGACGAGCGTGCCGAGCATCTGAGCGTCCGGCGCAACCAGTTGGAACCGATCTTCACGCAGTACGACACCGGCGTGATGATCACGATCTGGAACGGGGGCGGCCTCGGCTACGCCGCCACCACCGACCTCAGCGAGGGCGGCCTGGGCGCCGCCGTGGAGCGTGCCCGCTACTGGGCGAGTGTCACCGCCGGGGCAATGGTCACCACCGCCGCACCGACCAACCACGCAGTCGGCACGTACGTGTCGCCCGTCGAGGTCACGTGGGACACGCTGCCGTTGAACGACCGGCTCGAGCTGCTCCAGCAGCAGTCACGGCTGCTGGGCATCGACGACCGCATCGTCAACTGGGGAGCCTCGCTGGTGCGACGCGACGTCGATCAGCTGCTGCTCACCGCCTCACGCAGCGGCGACACCGGACGCATCGAACAGCGCTTCCGCTTCGTCTACCCGAGCCTCAACGCCACGGCGAACGAGGGCACCAACACCCAGACCCGCACCTTCGGCGGCCACGCGTTCTGCGGTCAGGGCGGCGCCGAGGTGCTCGGCCGCTACGGCTTCGGCGACGCTGCGAGCAGGATCGCGGAACAGGCACTCGAACTGCTCACTGCGCCCAACTGCCCGACCGGCGTGATGGATGCGCTCCTCGCACCCGACCAGATGATCCTGCAGATCCACGAGTCGATCGGCCACCCGCTCGAACTCGACCGGATCCTCGGCGACGAACGCAACTACGCCGGTACCAGCTTCGTCACGCCCGACATGTTCGGCACCTACCAGTACGGCTCGGCGCTGCTCAACGTCACGTTCGACCCGACCGTGCCCGGCCAGCTCGCGTCGTACGGCTTCGACGACGACGGCACCCCCGCCGAACGTCAGCACCTCATCGAGAACGGCGTCTTGGTGCGCGGCCTCGGCGGAGCGGTGTCGCAGAAGCGCAGCGGGTTGCCGGGCGTCGCCAATTCACGAGCCCAGAACTGGAACCGCCCGCCGATCGACCGGATGGCGAACCTCAACGTGGAGCCGGGCGACTCGACCGTCGACGAGTTGATCGGCTCGATCGAACGCGGCGTCTACTTCCACACGAACAACTCGTGGTCGATCGACGACAGTCGCAACAAGTTCCAGTTCGGCTGTGAGTACGGACAGCTGATCGAGAACGGTGAGATTGTCGGCGCCGTCCGCAATCCCGGTTACCGGGGCGTCTCGTCGACGTTCTGGCGCAGCCTCACCGGCGTCGCCGATCGCGACAGCTTCACCGTGATGGGCACGCCGAACTGCGGCAAGGGCGAACTCAACCAGGTGATCGGCACCGGCCACGCATCGCCCGCCTGTCAGTTCTCGAACATCGACGTCTTCGGAGGCGAGGAGTGAGTGCCGGCACGACCAGCTTGGTTCCGGGAGACCTGGGCGCGGGGAACACTGCGAACGGCGACCAGGCGTATTTCGACGAGTTGGTCACGTCCGCCACCGGCACACTGACCGGCGACGAGGTGCTGCTCGCCAACTTCTCAGGGGAACGTACCGACTTCGTCCGACTCAACAACTCCGAGGTCCGCCAGGCCGGCACCGTCGACCAACGCACGCTCAGCGTCGACTTGATCGACGGTCAGCGTCACACCGGTGGCAGCATTCGGCTGTCCGGCGACCGCAGCGTCGACGACGCTCGGCTCGCCGTGCTCCTCGGCCAGCTCCGCGAGCAGCGGGCGTACGTCGCCGACGATCCGTTCCTGCTGTACAACACCGAAGCGACCTCCACCGAGCGCATCGAGCGCGGCACGATCCCCGAGCCCGACGCCGCCCTCGCCGAGATCCGTTCGGCGGGCACGGGCCGCGACCTCGTCGGGATCTACGCATCGGGCGACACGTTCCAGGGATTCGCCAACAGCCTCGGCCAACGCAACTGGTTCCAATCGTCCACGTTCAACCTCGACTGGTGCTTCTACCTGCACGCCGACAAGGCAGCGAAGAACCTCTACGCCGGCTTCGACTGGGACCACGACGCCTTCGCCGCCAAGGTCGACTGGTCCGCTCGCCAGGTCAAGGCGCTCGAACGCGAGCCGATCAGCCTGTCACCGGGCGAGTACCGCACCTACCTCGCACCCCGGGCGCTCGAGGAACTGGTGCAGCTGCTGTCGTACTACGGCGCGTTCGGATTGCGTGCCCACGAGACGAAGCAGACACCGCTGCTCAAGATGCTGGTCGAGGGCACGACGCTGTCGCCGCTGGTGTCGATCAGCGAGGACACCGCCCACGGGGTGGCCCCGAATTTCCAGTCGGCGGGCTTCCTGCGACCCGATCAGGTGCCGCTGATCGTCGAAGGGGCTTACGCCCAGACACTGGTGTCGCCCCGATCAGCGCAGGAGTACGGCGTGCCCACCAACGGCGCGACCGGCCACGAGTACCCCCAATCGCTGGCGATCGCGCCGGGCACGATCCCGACCGACTCGGTCGGCGAGGCGCTGGGCTGCGGGTTGTTCGTCGGGAACCTCTGGTACACGAACTTCTCCGACCAAGCAGCGTGTCGCACGACCGGTATGACCCGGTTCGCCACGTTCTGGATGGACGATGGCGAGATCGTCGCACCGGTCAACGTGCTGCGCTTCGACGACACCGCCTACCACCTGTTGGGCGATCGACTCGAGGGTTTGACCGACACCGCCGAGGTGTTGCTCGACACGTCGACGTACGAACGTCGCTCTACCGACAGCGCCCGCCTTCCGGGCGCGCTCGTGGGTGCGATGCGCTTCGTGCTCTGACTCAGGTGCGGTCCGAGGGGCTGCCGATGTCGTTGCGTTCGTGTCCGACGATCGCGTCGACCGCCGCCCCGACCGTCGGGGCAAACCGATCGGGGCCGAATCGCTCCGACAACTCGTAGCGCGCCAGCTCGTCTCGAACCGGGCCCTTCATCTCGGCAATCACGAAGTTGATTCCCGAGCGAGCCAGATGCTCGTCGAGCGCGACGAGTTCGTCGATCGCCGTCGAGTCGATCGAGGTGATGGCCTCGGCGGCCAGGATGACGTGGCGCGGCGCCGGGTCCGAGTGCGCGACCGACCGGACGAAGTCGGCGAAGATCCCGGCGTTCGCGAAGAACAGTGGAGCGTCGAAGCGGACGATCGCGATGTCGTCGATCCGGTGCCCCTCGGGGTGTCGGCTGAGGTCGTGGTAGCCGCGGACACCGGCGATCTGTCCCAGTTCTGCTCGATAGGGACGCCACGCCTCGTGGACGAACGCCACGATCGAGAGCCCGAGCGCCACCACGATGCCCTCGAGGACGCCGATCAACGCCACCCCGGCGAACGCGGCGATCGACAGTACGCCGTCGATCGGCGACCGACGCAGCAAGTGCTGCACTGCGGACACGTCGATGAAGTTCGATGCTGCGACGATCACCACCGCCGCCACCGCCGACGTGGGCAGGTAACTGGTGAGGTCCGGAGCCACCAGGACGAACGCGACGAGCAGCAACGCCCCGGTCACCCCGGTGAGCTGCGTGCGGGAGCCGGCCTGTTCCGCGACCGGCGTGCGGCTCATCGACGCGGACACCGAAAACCCACCGAACAGCCCGCTGGCGACATTCGAGATCCCGAGCGCCCGCATCTCGTCGTTCCCGTCCACCGTTTCGCCCCGGCGCGCCGACACCGCCCTCGACAACACCCCGGTGTCGGCGAACGCGATCAGCGAGATGCCGAG
>JBGTIA010000745.1:0-31362 GCA_041745835.1 Ilumatobacteraceae bacterium
CGTCTGCCAGGCGGGCCATCGCCTCGTCGACCAGATCGGTCGGGTTCGCCTCGCCCCGCCACGACAGCAACAGCTGGATCGCCCGGTGCGCCACCTGGCCCTTCGCCGTCGCCGGTTTCCACTCGAAGTCGTCGGGCAGCAGGTGGAACTCCTCGCAGCCCAGCACCGTCGCGATCTTGTGCTTGGAGACGAACACCTCCTGGTTCGGGCGCAGGCGCTCGGCGAACTCGTCGAGCGCGGCACGCATCTCGGTGCGGATGTCGGCGACGAGGTCGGGTTCGAACACGAGCGGCTCACCCGAGCGGCGCAGCGCCCCGAGTGTCTTGAGTTGGCTCGGCGTGAGGATTGGTTCTTCCAACGCATCGACGCTCACGAGCCGACTGTATTCGTCGTCGTGACGGAATGACCGTTCTGCGCCAGTCGGCGTCGGTAGCCTCGGTCCGTCATGAAGCACCAGTGGTTGGCCTACGTCATCGTCGGACTATTGTCGATCGGCGCCGGCGTTGCCATCGCCGGGCTGCCCGACAACGTCCCGGTCGACGCCACGATCGTCGCTCCGACGACCGACGTCGACCCGGAACCCACCCTGCCCGAGACCACGGTGGCAACGACGACTGTGCCGCCGACCACCGAGCCCGAGACCACCGAGCCTGAGACCGCCAAGGCAACCACCACCGTGGCACCGACCACTACCGTGCCGGACACGACGGCGCCGGACACGACTGACTCGGGGTCCACCCAGCTTCCGGACCGCGGCGAACTGAATGTCGCTGCCGCGAACGTCGCCAACGTTGCTGGTGCCGCAGCAAGAATGGTGACGACGCTCGAGGAGATCGGTTACGTCGACATCGTGCCGCTCGACGGCACCGGGATCGTGGAGTTCACCACGATCTACTACGCCGACGGCTTCGAGGAAGCGGCGGACCGGCTCGCTCTCGATCTGGATCTCTTGCCGTTCTTCGTCTCGCCGCTCGAGGTCGCCCCGTCGGTCGACAATCTGCCCGCCGACGTCGAGCTGCTGGTGTACATCGGCGTCGACCGCGCCTGACGCGAATACCGATACGTCAATCTCTGACCGCCGTCCTCTTCAGAGGCCAACCGGTTTGCCGAGCGCGCCGAGCTATTCGATCACTCGGTGCGTGGACTGGCACCCGTCGACATCTGCTGTAGCCATTCGTGAACCACAGCGGCGTCCGGCCCGGCCTTGCGAAGATAACTCCTTCTTCGCAACCAGTCGTAAGCGCTAGGGACGACGGCTGTGACCGACATCTTCGCAATGGTGACCCCCTTGCCTGGGCCGCGTCGACCGGCACGACGATATTCGAGCAGTGCTTCGCGCCGGTGCCCGCTCCGCATGCAGATGTCGCCGAGATAACTGTGCCAGTCCGAGAAGTCGGTCTGAGCACCGTGCTGTTCGACCAGATCTGCGTACTTGCCGAGAATCTGCGCTCGTTCAACCCGGGAACGATCGATATCCAGCGACATCGAGCCGTCGTGCAGGTAGTACCCGACGTCCACGTCGTCCACCGCCGCCGGCTCGCCGAACTGCGCCAGCCGAATCCACATGTCCCAGTCGGCAAGGTTCGAAAGGCGGTGGTCGAATCCACCAACTTCTTTGACGAGGTCTGTTGCTGCCAACACACCTGAGCCGCCTCCCGGAACGATGTTCATGCGAAGCAGCGCTGGCATCATGGGCACCATCTTCGGATACTGGATCCCGAGCACGCGGCCACGTGAGTCGACGAACGCGGCAGCAGACACGGCCCATCTCGGGCGATCATCGGAGTCCATCAGCGCCACCAGTTGGTTCCGGAGCTTGTGCGGCGACCAGATGTCATCGTCGTCGAGGAAGCCCACCCACGGCCGCGTTACGTGCGCAAGCCCGGCATTCCGAGCGAGGCTGACACCCTGAGCAACCTCATGATGAACGAGCCGGACACGCTGATCGCCGTGATGGGCGACGAACTCCGCCGTATCATCCTGGGAGCCGTCGTCCACGACGATGACGTCCACGTCGACGTCTTCTTGTCGGAGCACCGACGAAATAGCACGATCGAGCAATTTGCGTCTGTTCTTCGTTGGCATCACAACGGTGACACTCTGTCCGTCCACTAGATCCCTTCAGCCGAGCACCCGGCCTGAGCGGACCGGCGATCGTCAGCGAACTTACATGCCCCCGATCCCGACCGCTGCTCGTTGACCATCACCGGGCCGAGCTGCTCCGAACCGACCGACTCAGGGGTCGAGAAGACTCACTGAAGTCGGCATGCCGCGTCCCCGCCCCGATCTCGGCACCGGCCTGCCCCACGTCCGCTCTGGGAATCGCACCCGTTCCTCCTCCTGCCAGGCGGATGGATCCCGGTCGCGATTCACTCTGCCGGTGCAGGGGCGAGTGCGATGGACCACATGAGTGCGGAAGCCGTCGCACCATTCGCCGTGGCCGTCAGCCCGCCCAGCAGGCCGGCCCCAACGGTGAGTTCATCGTCGGTGAGCAGCATCGATACCCTCCCACCGCCGCTGCCCGACGAGGTGCTGCGCACGATCTGCCCGGTCGGGGGCACCCACCCTGTGGTCGTTGCTGTCTTGTCGGCCCAATACGAAACCAACATCGACGGCCCGGTCGTGGTCGCCTGTGGGGTGGTGTGGTCGGGAGAGTTGATCGTCTCGACTGCTCCTATGGCGGCCGCAATCGGACTCACCGGATCGGCGCCCGTATACGAAGCGACCGTCAGAGCCGCCTTCCGCCCCGCCGTCAAGGCCACCGACGTCGTGCTTCCCGCGTCACCACTGGAAGCAATCTTCCACCAGACTCGCGACTCAATGCTCGACTGTGTGATGGTGCCGAGCAGCTGCCAATCGGGCCCGGTGGGCTCGCCGGCAATCAATCCGGAATCGTTGACCGTCAAGACCAACAACAACGTGTCACCCGCTTCGGTCGTGGCGGGAATGCCGACTGACGGAGTAGCGGACCACGTATTGCTGGTTGCGGCAGCCCGGTGAGAAACCGCTTGTTCAGGTGGTATCTCCTCCGCCACATTCAAAGGAACAGTCTCCGTGTCGACCCTTCCCTCCGCATCGGTGACGGTCAGGACCACGGCATAGTCGCCCGCAATCGCATAGGTGTGGTCGATCCACTGGCCTTCGCTCGAGCTGCCGTCGCCGAATTCCCACTGGAATGACAGCGGCATCGAACCGCCAGTTGTGGTCGACGCATCGAAGGTGCACGCCAAACCCGAACAACTGGCCACCGCGCCGGCATCCAGCGTCTCCGGCAAACCGTACGGAGTGCCGATCGTGACGAAATCGATGTCGCCGGTGAAATAGTCACAGCTGATCGTTTCCTGGTTGCAGTTCAGCTTTCCGGCGATAGAGATCGGCCTGTCGTTGGTGATGCTCCCGACAGCCCCACCAGCTGTTGCCACCAGCGCTCCGTCGACCCACAGCCGAAGCTGGGTCCCGATTCGCTCGCACCGTACCGTGTGCCAGGCGCCGTCGTTGAGCTTCGTCGGTGACACCACCTCCTTACGGTTCCAGCCTCCACCCGGTGCGACGCCCCGGAAGACGCAGGTGAGATAGCCGGACGGGTTCTCGATCTTCCAGTACCCTCCCGGCGCACCGCCCTGCCCCTTCTGAATGATGTTGCCGAACGGCTGCGTCGTCCGATATCGCAGTGTGACGGCGTAGTCCTGGGTGCCAGGGTTCAGTGCCGGGTCGTGCGGGACGGTGACGATGCGTTCAGGCTTGGCCGGCGGTAGCGTGGGGCTTGCGAACGGCCAACGGTACGCGGTCGCTCCGGCGAACGACGCACCGGTGATGACCCCGCTTCCGATCGCCCCGTGGCGATCATTGCCGCTGCTGTCAGTCATCTGGGTCGCCCCGGCGGCTTCGTTCATCTGCCAGCTCGCCACCAGCGGTAGAGGTTGGGCGTCGGCGCTGACCGGACCACCGACGAGCAGTGATGCGACAACGGCACCGGCCAGTCCTACGGATCGAAATCGCCGAACTCGCACAGCGCCTCCCTTCTGCCAACGTAGCCTTCTGGGCCGCATTGCACCTCGCCGGGCCTGACATTAAAGGCTCGCGGGGCATTTGTCAGGGGTCATCGGCGCGCAGCCGGTTGTCCCGGCTACGTCACGAAGACGACCACTTTGGCGGTCTCACCTCTGAGACCTGTGCTGTCGGTGGCGCGGGCGAACACGACCAGGTCGAACGGTGCAGGGAGCGTGAGTTCGTGCGTCCACTGGTCACCGAAGACCTCGGCTTCGACCGCCGCCCACGACGGCTGCCACCCAGCACCGTTCCAGTACTCCTTCGCGCCTCGCTTCTTGACCACGAGGCTCACTCCGGCCAGGTCGTCGTCCACGACCGAACCCGAGAACGTGACCGGGTTCGCCTGGGTGGACCGAGGAGCGGGTTCGTCCAGCGTGATCTCCGGGGCGACCGGCGTGGAACCGACCGTTGCCGTGAAGTTGCGCGACGTCCGAACACCTCGTGTGCCGCCGACGTCACGCGCTCCGACGGTGACCTTCACCGCGGTCGTGGTAGGCGGCGCGAAGTCATACGACCACGACGTCGTTGGCGAGCCCGGATCGGACAGTTCAGCGGCGACGCGAGACCAGCCGGCGATGAATTGCGAACCGTTCCAGTACTCACTGGTTCCCGCCTTCTTGATCACCACCTCCACGCCGGCCACACCCAGATCGTCCGATGCATCGCCGGTGATCCGAACCGGCGCCTGCCTGAGGCTTCCCGCCTGCGGTGACGTGATCGTCGCTTCCGGGTTTGCCTCGACGGCGAGTTGATAGGTGGCGGAGAACGATCCGTCCTCGAGAGGAGTGCGAATTGCATGTTGGCGAGCCCCTCCATCCGACCACGAGGCGAACGTCCAGGAGGATCCGTTGGACGTCTGGGCTGCGGGCGCCTCCAGCACCCGTTCGATCCCAGCAACGGCCGTGAACGTCGCCGGCGTGGTGATCGGGCTGCCGTCGAGCAGGAGTGAGAGGCCCGACGGTTCGGTGTCGAGCGTCACCTGCACGTGCTTCGGGAGCACATCTTGGCTGACCGTCACCGACGTGCCAGCGGAGTCTGTTGCCGTCAGATGGATGCGGTAGAACACGTCTGGCGCTGTCTCGTCATTGAAGGGGATGTCGAGCGTGCCCCCGGACACACCCGCCAACTCGGAAATGAACGGGTGGGTGTGTTCGTCATGATGGAACACAATCTCCCAGCGCAGTGACGCAGGATCCAGCGTTCCGTCCTCGGCGTCGGTGGCGGATCCGGCGAACTGGTAGGACTCGCCGGCAACGTAGCGAAGGTCCGTCGCCGGGAGAGAAATGACGGGCACCGGAGCTGTGTTCGACGAAATCGACAGCAGAGCACCCGCGCTGGTGACGCTGGCTCCGGTGGCGTCGTTCACCACCACGGAGAACACCGCACCGTCGTCGGCCTCGGTGGCGCTGAAATCGAGCGATACGTCTACCTCGCCGTCGATCGCGCTGCCGTCGCGCTGCCACTGGTAGCCGAATGGCCCTACTCCGCTGACCTGCACGTCGAACATGACCGTCTCACCGACCGACGCAGTGACATCGCTGGGCTGGCGAGTGATCGTCAGCGGCGCAGGCGCCGACGTGTACTGGATCCTTCCCACCCCGCCCGTGCGCCCGACGGTGTCGCCGTTGTATTCGCGGTCGAGGTAGTACAGCGCACCCGTCACCGGGCTGATCTTCACCTCGACGAGCCGGTGGGCGCCCGTGAGGAACCGTGTAGCCGCACCGGTCTCGAGATCGAGGTGTTCGATCCAACCGAAGCAATGGTCGCCGTAGAAGAAGTCGCCCCGGTACTGCTCCGGGAACGTCTCGTTCTGAGCGATGTAGAACGCCCCGCCCGTGATCGCACATCCGTCCGGATCGTGCGAATAGGCGTGTACTGGGTCGGTGTAGCGGGGGTCGTTCACGACACCGGACACTGCTGGCCACCCGTAGTTGGCGCCAACCACGATCTGATTGATCTCCTCCCAGTCGGTCGGACCGACCTCACTCATGTAGAGCTCACCGGTGATCGGGTGACCTTCCATCCGATACGGGTTGCGCAAGCCGTTGCCCACGATCGCACGGAGATCGCCGTCGAGCACGTCGTAGTAGGGGTTGTCCGTCGGGATCGAGCCGTCGGCGTTCAGCCGCAGCGCCTTGCCGAACAGTGAGTTGAGCGGTTGCGCCACCGTCGTGCCCTTCACACGGTCGCCGAGCACCCAGTACAGCTTGCCATCGGGCCCGAATCCGACGTCGCCGCCTTGATGTTGCTGCTGGCTCGGATCGATGTCGTTCACCTCGAACAGCACCTGCTCGCTCGATGGATCAGCCGATGACCCGTCGGAGTCGTACCGAGACAGCCTGAAGCGCTGAGGTCCGGCCACGTCGAGAGGGTCGGTGATATAGGAGACGTACACCTGTCCTGACGTGGTGAAGTCCGGCGCAAAGGCCAAACCGAGCAGTCCCGAGCCGAGATTCGCCGCTTGGGGCAACTCGAGGAAGTTACCGAGGTAACCGGAGTCGTCGAAGATCTCGATGCGTCGCACGTTGCCGGCGAGGACGAAGAGGCGACCGTCCGGAGATACTTCCATTCCGACGGCGTTCTGGATGTCGGTGGCGATCGTGCTCTGTGTGAAGCCGGGCGGTGCTGTCGCCGCCTGCACGACATCTGGCGTGTGCACCACCGTTGCGACCAACAAACCGGTCAACACGATCATCGTCGTGGTCGCTCGAGCCCGCACCGTCATACCCCCAGGTGTCGTTGCCGTTCAAGGGAGGAGCGGCTGGACGGCACCATAGACCTCCGCACTGTGACGCTGCAACTGCCATCGGGGACTCCAGCCGCGCGGGGTGTGCCGGAAGAATGCTGGACGCTGCTCTCCGGCACACCCCGGCAACCGATGCACAAGGCCTGGCCAGAGCACAATTGTTGCGGAACGTCATGTAATCGTCACACAATCGATATAAAGTCCACGCCCACTCAGACCGATAGACCCTCTGGCCAACCCGCGTCACCTCTCTTGGGGGGCGTGCCTCATCGACGGATGGAGACCCCATGAACGATCACCGCAAGTCGAACACTGCCATACCCGCCCCAGCGCGCCGCCGCGCCATCGGCGCCGCCGTTGCAGCCGCCATGTGTGCAGGAGCACTGGCCACTTCCGCCCCGGCCGCACAGGCCAGCGGGCCCGAAGTCATCCTCATAAGCCGCAGCGTTCCGGTGCCGACTGCCGACGAGGCGGTCGTGGAACGTCTGAACCTCCTCGGGGTGAACCTCCGACTGGTGGACGACGACGACGTGCGCAACTCCGGCGTTGCCGCAATCCAGAACGCCGATGTGGTCCTCGTGTCGTCCACCGTCTATGCGGCCAGGATCGGCGAGCGATTGAACGCAAGCCCGACGCCGATCCTCACGTGGGAGCACGAACTCTACGACGAACTCGGCATGACATCGGGCGCAACGGCCAACGGCGAGGCGAGCGCCACCGACACGATCGTGATGGCCGGGTCAGCGCACCCGGCTGCCGCTGGACTGTCCGGGAACGTTGTGTTCGCCGAGAAGGATCGCGCCGTTCCGTTCGGCATCGTCGGATCTGGAGCCGAGGTGCTCTCCACCATCGAGGGTCAGGCGAACAAGGCGGCCCACTTCGTCTACCCCGCCGGCGCATCTCTGCCCGGCGGAGGCTCCGCAAGCGGCATCCGTGTCGGCATGTTCATGACACAGAGCGCACCGAGGCACCTCACCGACGCCGGATGGAGCATGTTCGACGCCACCGTTCAGTGGGCCGCCGGTCTCACGCCGACGACACCAGCCCCCGTCCCCGCCCCAGCTCCAGCTCCCGCCCCAGCTCCAACTGATCCAGCCCCGGTCGGACTGACCGGCGGGAGTGAGAAGCTCGATGCGTTGTTGGCGCCCGTGGCAGGGACGCACTTTGGTGCGAATGCCTCGAAGCGTGGTACCGGGAGTCAGTACGACTCGATCTTGGCCTTCGAGCAGAAGCTCGGTCGCCGACTGTCGGTGCTCAACCGATTCCACGAGTTCTCCGCGGGTGTGGAGTCCAACTTATTCTGGGACCGCAAGCACATCGATGATGGCCGGATCGTGATGCTGTCGTGGCGTGCGACGGACAATGCGGGGTCGACAAAGGGAGTCCCCGACGCGGATCGGGCGGTCAAGATCGTGCAGGGCCAGTTCGACACACAGATTCGGGCGATGGCGCGTGAGGTGAAGGAGCTGAATGCGCAGGTGTTGATCCGCTTCAACTGGGAGATGGATCAGTCGCCAGGTGCTACGCAGTACATCGGCACCCCGTCGGAGTTCATCGCGGCGTGGCGGTACGTGCACGACATGTTCGAGGTCGAAGGCGCCAATAATGCGGTGTGGGTGTGGGCGCCGCGCGCTGCGTCGTTCAACAAGGGTGCGGGTCAGTCGTTCTATCCGGGTGATCGATATGTGGACTGGATCGGAGGGTCGGCGGTGCCGATCGATTCGTTCCGTGACCCCGTCACGGTCTACGGAGCGTGGCATGACTGGGCGAGTCAGAAGGGCAAGCCGATGTTGTTGTGGGTGGGCTTGCGTGAGAATCCCGATGATTCGCAGTGGAAGGCGAAGTTCTTGACGGACCTGCAGGGGTTGATCCAGGGCCCGTGGTCGCAGGTGAAGTCGTTGGTCTACTACCACGCGAATTCGCCGAAGGGGTACGACTATTGGGCGGACACCTCGACGGCATCATGGAACGCGTTCCGGTCGATGGCCTGCTCGGGTCACTTCGCCACCACCCACACCTGCTGACCCCAGCCGCGAGTGAAGCGGCGGAGGAATCACCTTCCGCCGCTTCACCGCGTTGCCTCAAGAAGATAGGAGAACCGGGTGCGAGCTTCGCTGTGGAGGTCATGCACGTTGGTGGCCGGCCTTGCGCTGCTGGCGGTGTCACTGCCCTCGCAGGCTGGCACCGCAGCGACGATCGATCGACGGTACGACCAAACCGGATCGGTCGACGCTGGGGCGGTGTTCGATCTGCCCGTGCTGGGTCGCGGCGGCGTTCCGGCATCAGGGGTCGGATCGGTTGCGTTGAACGTCACAGTGACGAGGCCTACGGCGGCAGGTTATGTGACGGTGTGGCCGACCGGTCAGCCGCGACCGAACGCATCGAACCTGAACTTCGTCGAAGGCCAGACGGTGCCGAACATGGTGATCGTCCCCGTCGGGGTAGGAGGGCAAGTTTCGATCTTCAACGAGTCAGGCTCCACGGACGTGATCGTCGACGTTCTCGGCTGGTTCCCGATCGGGTCCTCGTTCTCCGGACTCACGCCAGCCAGGTTGCTGGACAGCCGGGTTCCGTCCGGCGGCACGGTCGACGGGTCATTCAGCGGCATCGGCCAGGTCGCGGGTGGGGCTGTGTTCAATCTGCCCGTATCGGGACGTGGCGGCGTCCCGACGTCGGGCGTTGGTTCGGTCGTACTGAACGTCACCGTGGCAAGACCATCGGCGACCAGCTACCTCACCGTGTGGCCATCCGGTCAGCGCCGTCCGAACGCATCCAACCTCAACTTCGTCGGCGGGCAAACGGTGCCGAACATGGTGATCGTTCCTGTCGGCGCAGATGGCCAGATCTCGATCCTCAACGAGACCGGATTGACGGACGTGATCGTCGACGTTCTCGGCTGGTTCCCGACCGGTCCAGCGTTCACCGGTGTGACACCACGCCGGCTCCTCGACACACGAGTTCCGTCAGGCGGAACCGTCGACGGTGCATACAGCGGCGGCGGGCAGCTCGCCGGTGGAACCGTCTTCAACTTGCCTGTGGCCGGCCGTGGCGGCGTGCCGGTATCAGGGGCCGGCTCGGTGGCGTTGAACGTCACGGTGGCCCGACCGTCAGCCGCAAGTTTCCTCACGGTGTGGCCGAAAGGTCAACCACGGCCGAACGCATCGAACCTCAACTTCACGCCCGGCCAAACAGTGCCGAACATGGTCATTGTTCCCGTCGGCGCCGACGGGCAGATCTCGATCATCAACGAGTCAGGCTCCACTGACGCACTCGTCGACGTCTTGGGCTGGTTCCCGACCGGTCCAGCATTCACGGGACTGACACCGGCCCGACTCTTGGACACCCGCAAACCGTTGCCGTCGCTACCTCCGCCTCCTCGGGCGGCTGAGCTCGATGGTGTGTTGGCACCGGTGGCGGGGACGCACTTCGGTGCGAATGCGTCGAAGCGTGGTTCGAGTAGTCAGTACGACTCGATTTTGGCGTTCGAGCGGGATCTCGGTCGTCGTTTGTCGGTGATCAACCGATTCCATGAGTTCTCGGCCGGCGTGACCTCGGACTTCTTCTGGGATCGTGAGCACATTGATGATGGCCGGATCGTGATGCTGTCGTGGCGGGCGACGGACAATGCGGGTTCGATCACCGGTGCCGCTGACCCGGATCGTGCTGTCAAGATCGTCCAGGGCCGGTTCGATACGGAGATTCGTGCGATGGCGCGTGAAGTGAAGGAACTGAATGCGAAGGTGTTGATCCGTTTCAACTGGGAGATGGATCAGTCGCCTGGTGCTCCGCAGTACATCGGGACGCCGTCGGAGTTCATTGCGGCGTGGCGGTATGTACATGACATGTTCGCTGCCGAAGGCGCCACTAATGCGGTTTGGGTGTGGGCGCCGCGCGCTGCGTCGTTCAACAAGGGTGCGGGTCAGTCGTTCTATCCCGGTGATCAGTATGTCGACTGGATCGGTGGGTCAGCGGTCCCGATCGATTCGTACCGTGATCCGGCGACGGTCTACGGGGCGTGGAACGACTGGGCGAGTCAGAAGGGCAAGCCGATGTTGTTGTGGGTCGGTCTGCGTGAGAATCCTGATGATCCCCAGTGGAAGGCGAAGTTCTTGACGGATCTGCGGGGGTTGATCGAGGGCCCGTGGTCGCAGGTGAAGTCGTTGGTCTACTACCACGCGAATTCGCCGAAGGGGTACGACTATTGGGCGGACACGTCGACGGCATCGTGGAACGCGTTCCGCTCGATGGGCTGCTCCGACGACTTCGCCACCACCCATACCTGCTGACTGAAACGAAGGCGGGCCCTCGCCAGCTCTTTCTCGTCGAAGCGAGGAGAGATGTCAGGCGAAGGCCAGCGCGTGGGCACGGATCCCATAATCGTTGCGATCGTTCCGTGGCGGTACGAGGGATCTCTGCTCGCGACTGCGTTCTCGTTGCCGAGTGGTCTGAGTCCGGAGCTGTGCGCGCCCCGATCGAGGCGAATGTCTTTGCGGGTTCCTGGGAATCCATAGCAGCGCCGTGACATCGTCCGATGTCGTGTACATCGATCTCGTGCGGGTTTCTCCAAACCGGTGAGCGGTGACCTGGTAGTCAAGGTGGAGGCGACAAGACGGCGGCGACAAGACGGCGGCGACGAGTGCCCTGATCCCAAAGTCGCTCATCACCGGCACGGAGCGACTCGCACATGGACGTGATCGGAGGCTGTTGTCGCTTCGCGCCGGCGGAGACGCGAACGAAGAACTGTCGGCGTCGCTGTCGAGAAGGTCGGTTGTTGTGCCTCTACAGCAGCGGGTTCACCAGTATCCGGAACGTGGTGCTGCCGGTTTTGATTTTCACGCCGACGGACCATTGTCCGGTTTCGGTGGCCGTGTACGTGATGGCCTTGGGTGATGGTGACGGGGAGGTGTCGGAGGTGACGCTCGTGTTGGTCGAGTCGCGCAGGAACATGTTGACCTCGGCTGCAGGGTCGTCCCACTCGAGCACGACTTGGAGTTCGTCGCCGGTGGTGACGGGGAAGGCGAACGTCTGCCACGAGTTGGTGTCTGCTGACCCCGAACCCGCAAACTCGAACTCAGCGGCCGGCGGCGGAGGTGGCGGAGGTGGCGGAGGCGGCGGAGGCGTCGGCGCCGAAACGACTGGGTTGACCAGCACTCGGAACGTGGTGGTGCCGGACTTGATCTTGACGCCGACGGACCATTGTCCGGTTTCGGTGGCCGTGTACGTGATGGTCTTGGGTGACGGTGACGCACTGGTGTCGGAGGTGACGTTCGTGTTGGTCGAGTCCCGCAGGAACGCGTTGACCTCGGCTACGGGGTCGTCCCACTCGAGACGGATCTCCAGTTCATCGCCAGCGGTCACGGGGAAGGCGAACGTCTGCCAAGAATTGGTGGTGGCTGATCCCGAACCCTCGAATTCGAATTCGGCGGCAGGGGTCGGCGGCGCAAAAGCGTCGCCGGGGGAGAGGAAGCTCAAGCCGGTGCCGTTCCAGGATCGGCCGTCGATGCCGGGCCCGCTGACAACGACATCAGTACCCGCCACGGGCTGATTGGCGTTCATCGTCACGCGGTGGAGCGTTCCGTCGGCGAGCCCGTAGTACAGCTGGCCTCCGACCGTTGCCATTCCCTTGACGCCCGCCCACGGGACAACACTCGACGTGGAGGCCACGAACTGTTGTGCTCCGATCAAGGGCGTCTCGGGCGTGAAGTACCGGTAGTACAGCGTCGACCTGCCGGCCAGTGTGTAGTACAGGCGACCCTGAGTGTGGTCGAAATACATCCCGGTGAGGTTTGCCACATCGAAGTGGGTGGAGGTCAAGCCGTTCAGGTTGACCTGCACCGGTGGAGCGAGTGTCGCGCCGTCGAAGCCGCGCGTCCAGAATGTCCCATCGGAGCGACCGTAAAAGAGGGCACCGCTGAGGTGCACCATGCCGCGCACGTTGTTCCACTCGGGATCGACGGCGAGTTGCGCCTCGCCGGACAGCACCGAGCCGTCGAAGGCCCACGACCGAACCTCACCACTGCGCGCCAGGAAGACGCTCGTCGGCAGAGACGCCGGACTTGGCCGGGGAATTCCGCCGCCGCCGGCCAACGGCATGAACTTGAGGCGCGGTCTGAACTCGCCGTCCATGAAGTCGGTGTCGTCACCGATCCACAGCCCGTCGTCCTCGACCACCAGATCGAAGGTGCCGAGCCCGCGCGGGTTCCGGTCGGATCGCCACGAGAAGGGAAGGCCGTTGAGCGGATCGAGCGCAGCAATGCCTCGTCGTTCCACCGCTCCAGGACCAACTCGATCGGCTGCGAACGGGTTGTTCATCCAACGCTGGTGTCCGCCGGCGTACACCACATCGCCGGAGATTCCGACGCCGTAGAAGGTGTCGCCTCCCGAATACGACGCCCAAGTCGGCTTGACGTCGGTGCCCGACTGGGCGAGTTCCCATCTGGTGATGGTGTCGCAGGCCGGGTTGCCGCTCGTATAAGCACCCGTGGTTGCTATTGCGAAGTACGAGCCGTCCGGCGACACGTCCATGTCACGGATGTACTGCGGCCATTTGCTCGCCTGGCACTGGATCGAGAAGGTGTTTGTTCGCCAATCGGCCAGGACGGCGGGCACCGTGGTGAGGTCGATCACCGCGAGCCGGGGACGACTTGCGCCGTTCACGGTCGAGAAGTTGCCGACGGCCACCAGTCGTGACCGGTCGGGCGTGACGTCGATCTTGTCGACGCTCAGACTGCCCGTCGTGCGAGTGGTGCTGTAGGGCCCGGCGAAGTCGAATGACACATCCGGCAGCAGGGCTCCGGTGGTCCCGTCGAGCGCTGCGAGGGCGTCGCTGTCGATGCCGTTCACTTTCGAGAAGTTGCCGCCGATGTAGAGCACGCCACCGGCCTCGACGAGGTCCATCACGCGGCCATTGGTGCGGCCGGTCCATCCCGACGAAATCTGGCCGGTCATGCTGAGCTTGGTGAGCCCCTTCCGGTTCGTCAACCCGTTCACCGTGTTGAAGCGACCGCCGACGTACACGGACTGGCCGTCGCTTCCGGTGGCGAGGGTCCAGACCTCCGAGTCGAGCACCGGCGCAAACGACGGATCGATCGCTCCTGTTGTCTTGTCGAAAGCGAACAGGTACGGCTTCTGCTGTTCGACACCGCCCTGTGCGCGAATGCTCGTGAACGTGCCGCCGACGACGACTCGATTGCCGACGGTGGCGATCGCGCGGACCTGGCCGTTCAGTACTTCCGGTGTGAAGTCGGCCGGGTCGGTGGACACGATGCCGTCGTGGGTCGTGAACGTGTCTGCGTTGGCCGGGCTGCCGCCCGGCCCGATGCCGGCGAACACGAGAGACGAGGCGAGCGTTGCCACGCCAACGAGGCCGCGCCAACGGCGGTCCCTCTTCCGAGAAACCTCGATCGAAGACTTCGGTACCGCCATGTCACTGACCTCCGTACATTGAGTATATCCGCCAGGTACGAGCAACAGGGCGCCGCCACGCACAGCGCTAGTGTGCCACCTACCGTGACACTCCACAACTACGAGTTCCGTCAAGGTTTGGTCTCTCAGCCCGCTGTCGCAAAAATTGCCAGCCCCGGTTGATCGGTGCCGTCGACCCGGCTGAAGGTGCCTCCGATGACCAGCCGGTCGTCGGCCACCGCCACGACTTGGACGCCTTTGGGAGTGTCTGCCTGGACAAGTGGCTGGACTTCGGCGTCGACCAGCGACACCCGAGCCGTCTTGCGTGCGGCGACTCCGGAAACCTGATCGAAATGACCGGCCAGCACCAGTTGATCGTCGTGGATCAGGCAATCGCGGACGCCACCGTCCGTCCACGGCTCGAACGTCGCATCGGCCACCCCGGAGTCGGTGAACCGGCCCACATTGCGTTGCTCCTCTCGATCCCCGCGACCCTCGGTCGTCCACCAGTCGCCGCAGAGATACACCCACGATTCGTCGACGATGACCGTCCGGATCTGAACTCGATCGTCTTCGGGATTCGTGTCGGACAGCTGCGGAGAGAACTGCTCAGTGGACGTGCCCGTCGCGAAGTCGACGGCTCCGATGCCCTCCGCGTCCGTGTCGTTCAGCGTCTCGAAGTCGCCGCCGATGTAGACACGATCGGTGCCACTCTCGGCGAAGGCGGCGATCCGAGGCTGCATCTCCCCGGCCTCGATCGACGGTTTGAACTCGGTGTCGAGCGCTCCGTCGGGGCCGAGCCGTGCCGCGCCGCTGCGTCTCTCCCCGTCGACGTCGCGGAAAGTCCCGCCGAGGTACACCGAACCCGACCGACCGACGTCGACAACGGCGACTCCGCCTCGTACCGACGTCGGTCCCCAGTCTTCGACCACCGAGCCGTCGCGGGCATCGACGGCGACGAAGTTGGTCCGTGGCGCCGAACCCGCCAGTTCGAACGAGCCGCCGAGCAGCACCATCTCGTCCAGCCAGGCAACAGTGCGAATGGTGCTCTCGCCCTCGATGCCGACCGCGAATGCGTCGAGTTCGCCGGTCACGAGGTCGCACGCCGCAATTCCCGGTCGAGCTTCGGTGCGCCCGGTGGAGTCGGTCACCGACGCGAAGTCGCCGACGAAGTACACCGTCCCGTTGGCGACGGTCAGGTCGGCCACCTCACCGTCAACGCTGCACGACGGCGCTGCGACGATCTCGTCGAGCGAGACGGTCGACGGCAGCGACGTTGTCGTCGGCGCTGCACTGGTGGTCGGTGCCGGGCTCGTCGGCGCACGGGTGTCCGAATCATCACCCGAACAGGACGCGATGACGAGGGCGACCAGGGCAGCGGCCGCCAGCTGCCGGTGGTCTCGGAGCCCGCTCCACCGAAGTGTCATCCCCATGGTGGTTCCAGACCGGTCAGCTCCGTCAGCCGCTGGCTCGAGGCGGCGAAGTGTGATTCGAGCGATCGTCGAGTCGACGGCCGGATAGGGTCGTACGAACCCGAGTTGTGCTGACGAAGGACGACGGCCGACGACGGCTCGACCCCGAGAAAGCTCTGGATCTGTTCGAGACCCGCTTGCGGATCGGCCACCAGCTGTTCGGTGATCAGCACCAACATCTGCTCGGCAGAGAACAAGGCGAGATAGCGCTCGAGTTGCTCGGCGTAGTGTCCACGCGCCAGGTAACTGGCGTGCTGGTGCGCTGACGAACGGTGCGACGGGTCCTCGAGCAGATACTCCGTGGCCCCCACCAGGCGATCGGCTTCGGCTTCGATGGCCTGCTCGAACGTCGGGAGATGTTCGTGCCCTTCCCAGATCATGTGCTGGTACTGGGAGTACGCACGAGCGACAGGGTCGCGCAGCAGAACGATCAACCGTACGTCGCTGGCGACTGCGTGCAGTCGTTCGGCAACTGCAGGATGGAAGAAATAGTACGGGCTCGACTCGCCCACGATGAGCCGACGGCAGGCGCCGGCCTCCCGTGCGCGCTCACGCTCGGTCGGGAAATGGGCCTGATACCAGTCGAGTGAGCGGCTGTAGTTGGTGTCGAAGTAGTGGGCGCCCTTGGCGCCGATCACCAACTCGCCGATGTCGTCGTGCTCTGTCAGGGCGCGGTACAGAGACGTCGTCCCGCACCGTTGCGCACCGATGATGGCGAAGTCGGGCATGGGCCGCTGCCCAGGGGTCAGCCGCCGAAGGCCAATGGCTGCCTCGAGCACCACCCGCCGACCGGTGCGGCGGCCACGCCGTCGGATGCCGCTGGTCGACGGGAGGCGTGTGCGAAGAGAATTCACGGCCGTATCCCTGCGCGTCCGCCGCCTTCGACGTGCAGCGCTGCGAGCATCGGGCCGAACTTCGTGTCATGTCCGGGGAGGCCGGCAGAACTCGCCTCGGCAAATCGGACCACCATCTCCAACAGGTCCAACACGACGAGTGCCTCTGCGGCTTCATGGGGTCGGCCGGCTGCGGCGAGGTGGCGCGCAGTTCGAGCCTCGACGGCGTGGTGGTCGAGCAGCCGTGACCGAACCGTCTGCCGACCTCCGGCCAGCGCGAAATGGGCGAGGTCCATGTTTCGGGGGAGGTCCGGTCGGCTCCGCTCCCAGTCGATCGCGACGAGGCGGCTGCCGTTCAGCCCCAGATTCGATTTCGCCCAGTCGCCGTGACCACGACCGAATTCGAATTCACGCTTGTGCCACCGATGCTCGACCATGGCGTGCGACCGTTGGAGCGTTCCGTCGGGGTCGTGACCGTCGTCAGCGAGATGATGAATCCTCGTGGTCATCGCCGACCAGAAGGAACTTGCCGCCAACGTGTCACGTCGTGATGGGCACGCCTCGAAGATCTGGTCGGAGATTCCGTGAGGGAGATCGGAGTTCGTCGGCAGTGACCGCATCGGGACCGACGTGGTGACGAGGACGTCGCACTCCGACCATGAGCCGCTGAACAGAACCGTCGGAAGCGTCGCCGGAAACGGAGCGTCGGCCAGCTCAGCAAGAGTCGCCGCCTCGGCACGCACCAATCTGGACACGAGCGGTTGCGGGCCGAACTTGAGAAAGCAGATCGGGTCACCGTCCGGTGAGATGGCCGCGATGACGATCTTGGCGTTGGGGCGGCCGGACGTCAGTCTGATCGCAAGCGAAAAGTCGGTGGTCCCCACGATGTCCCCGAGGAAGTTGCGTAGCGGCGATACGCCGTCGGTTGACGGGCCCACCAACGAAAGATGGCCCGCCAGCCAGTGCCCGACGCCCGACGCACCGGCGACCGTGGCGGCCGCGTCGCGCCACTTGTCGGCGATCGAGAAGCAGTGCAGTGCCCCCCTGAACTCTCGACCGCCGTGGGGAGCAAGAAGTCGGAGCCGGCCTTGCGGAGGGAGCGTCCGGAACTGCTCGAGTGCACCGGGCACGTCGGTGCCACGGACGAAACGGTAGCCGGGTGTATTGCCGCTGAGGATAGTGAGCGCCGTTGCAAGTGAACCGCTGAGCTCGTCGGCGTCTACGTAGCCATTGCCATCTTTCGCTCTCGGTCGACTCCGTCTTGCACCCCGCACCCACATGATCCTAGACGGCGCACTTCGAAGCGAGGGATTTCGCTCTAACCCGGATCTTTCATAGGGCTGCTTGAGCGGCGGGTGGTCCGGTGACGGTGAGTGACTGGAATGCGGTGCGGACTCGGTGGATGGCGTCGATGACGATCGGGGTCCAGGGCCAGTCGTGATCGAGGCGGAGTCGGGGGCTGTTCGTTGTGATCCGTGCGGCGACGTGAAGCATCCGGTGCCGGATCGTTTTCGGTGTGGCGCGTCGGAGTTGGCCGGTGCAGCCGATGCGCTGCGCCCAGCCGAGCAGGTCGTTCGCGGTGAAGCACAGGTTCATCCAGACCTCGTTGTTGACGACGTCATCGAAGGGCAGGTCGGAAAGTCCGCAGGCTTTGGCGTCGCGGATCACGTTCTCGGCGCGCGCTCGTTGGCGTTGCTGCAACTCGAGTCCGGCGACATCGAAGCTGGTCTGGGTGGTGATGAACGCGGTGTGGCGGAACCCTTCGATCGTGTCGAACAACGACCGCTGCGCGCCCGGGTGCGGTCGCTCACGCCTGACGATCAGGCGGGTCCCGTCGGGCCAGGTGGACAGGTCGACGAACTCGGTGAGTTCGACAACTTCGGCGCCGTCACGACGAGCGCCGCCGGCGTCGACGGCAGGGTGCCAGCAGCCGGTCGGGACCATCATGACGCCGTCACGCACGCGGTGATCGATGTGGAACCCGAACGAGTAGTCGAGGTTGCGCGCAACGCATTCCTCAGCGAACCAATGGCTTGCTCCGCCAGCATCAGCACGGATCAACACCCGATGCGCCACCAAGTTCGGGTCGTCGCCGACGTTGTGCCCGGCGGACCATTCGCCAGGGAGTTGGTCGAGGGCGTCGGCCAGGACGGTGACGTGATCGATTGCGGTGTTCGACCCGGCGTTGCCCGGCCGCAGCTTCGCGCACAGCACCTCGTCGGTCTCAGCGATCATCGCCAGCAAAGGGTGATGGCCGTAGCCGCGTTTGTAGTTCGGGCGGGCGTCTTGCTTGTCGGCTTTGGTGTTGATCAACGTCGCGTCGAAGTCGATGATCAGATCGTCACCGGCCGGCCCAGCACCCGCAGACCACGCCCGCTCCCGTGCCGCTGCCCGCGCTGCGGCGATGCCACGAAGTTCGACCGGGCCGATCTGGTCGAAGGTGCGCCACACCGTTGCTTCGGACGCAACCGGCCCGAACATCGAGCGTTGCGAACGGATCGCAGCCAGATCCGACAGACACGTCGCGCCGTCGAGCGCGAGGATCATCTGCGCGAGCGTGCGACCTGGATCGTGTCGACGCTGCGGAACCGATGCCATCGCTGTGCTCAGCCCGGCGGACAAGCCGGCGAGGTCGGCGGTCTCTGCAAGCCACGCGATCCCGGCGTGAGACACGATCCCGGCACCGTCGCCAGTCACCGTGCGCGTTCGAATCAGACTGCTACCTTGAACCATGAGAACGCCCTTCGAACCGTGGGAAATGATTGATGTGTCGCAACACCAATCATCCCCTGTCGGAGGGCTTTTTCACGCCACCGCCAGCCAGCCCTACGCAAGATCCGGGCTAACTGCCCGTCGTGAGATCGGCCGGGATGTCCAGCTTGGTGCTCGAGATCGCAAACCGCCACTTCTGCACCAAAGCGCCGTAGACGAGCGCTGCCGGAACAGTGCCGACCGCAACGGCGACGGCGTTCTGGCCCAGGAGCAGGGCGCTGACGATCGAACTCAGCCCAATCGTCGAAATGCTCGCCACGACGAGGCGGAAATAGATTCCGCTGAACGGATGTACACCGAGGAGATACCAAACCTCTGCGACGGGAACGACATTTCGGACGAGGATGCTGGCCGCCCATGCGATGGCAGCCCCCTCGATCCCGAACAGAGGAATGAGCATGAAGTTCAAGATGACGTTCACCGTCAGCGCGGCGCCCCAGTTCCCGACGCTCCACCAACTTCTCCCCGCCATCAACAACACGTTGTCCACCGGGCCGCTGGCTGCCGCCACCATCATGGCGACGGCAACGATCCGTAGGGCGGTCGCTCCCTCGACGTACTCGTCGCCGAACAGGCTCAGGAGCCATGGTGCGAAGACCGCGATGCCGATGTACGACGGCCACACGACGGCGATGATCCACGTCGTCGTTCGCCGGTAGATGCCCTGTACGCGATCCATCGCCCCGAGCGCCAGGAATTCGGACAAGCGCGGACTCATCGCCTGGAGCAGCGCGCCGATGACCAGGTGGCCGATCGCCAGATATCGGGTGGCGACCGAGTAAACCGCGGCCTCGTCGACAGACCGGAGAAACGCGAGCAGGATCGTATCGAGCCACAGAACCGTGACTTGGAACGTCGTGGACAGTGCCCGTGGCGCTGAGAACTTCCAGAACTCCGCCAATGGCGGCGCAACGACCGCTCCGCCGCCGGCGTCGGATGTGTCGAGGTGCCCGAGCAGACGGAAGATCCAGATCAGGAGCAGGAGCACACCGAGCGGGTATGCGATCCCGTAGGCGCCGACCAGTGATGCCGCCCCGGCAGACGCAAACAAGGCGACACCGACGATCTGCATGACGGCGCGGCCGATCTTGTCGACCACGACGGCCGGCGTCATCGTGCCGAACGCTTGCGAACACTGGGCTGCGACAAGGAACAATGCTGCGAACGGCACGATGGGGGCGAAGAGCCGAAGGTACTCGACGGCCAGTTCGGCATCGGCTGGATCACCGAGCGCTCGCGCGAGTACCGAGGAGAGCGAGAACAGGAAGATGCCCCCGACCAATCCGGCGACAGCCACCGCGGGAAACACTCGTCGCAGGAGCGGTCCGAGCGCGCCATGCTGACCGCGCACCCGCAGCATCGGGATGAACCTCATCAGACCGGTGTTGGCGCCCAGCTGAGCAGTCTGCGAGAGGATGGTCAGCGCCGCGACGCCGACCATGAAGGCGCCGACCTGGTCCTGACCGATTCGCCTCGTGAGCGCGAACACGAGCCCGAAGGTGAGCGCTCCATTCAGCCCGGCACCGACGATGTTGAGCAGTCCACCGCGGGCAAAGCTCTGGCGCGGCCGGCCGGACGGCGTTCGAGGAAGCGCCGCGGTGTTCATGACGGGGTCGGATGACGGAGTGTGTCGCCGGACATCAGCGGCTGGGTCGTCGCCAGCCGAGATCTCGCCCGAGGTGGTCGTACAGTCGCTGATTGTCCTCGTCCACCTCGGCCGCCATCCGATCCATCACAGGGGTCGACGTAGCCTGTCGCCGATAGCTGTTGTGAACCTTCGCATCACGCAGTTCGAATCGTTCCGCCTCGACGAAGTCGACGACCTGATCGAGGATGGACTGCGGATCGGCGAAGAAGTCCTCACTCGTGATCGTCAGTACGCGGTCGGGGCCGTACACCTTCTCCCACACCAAGAGCTGATCGAGATAACGGCCGCGAGACAGGTATGCGTGATGCTGATGGCTGAAACTCTGGTACGACGGATCACTGATGATGCGTTCCATCTCGCCGGCCAAGCGCTGCGGCTCCGCGTCGAGCGCCGCCTCGAGGTCGAGGTGTTCGTAGCCCTTGGCGGTCTCGTGCTGATGTTGCGAACGCGCCCGCTCGACCGGATCACGAAGCAGGGCGATGATCCGGGCCTCCGGTAGCAAGTCGCCGGCTCGTTGAGCCGCAAGGGGATGGAACAGGTAGTACGGGGTGGCGTCGGCCGTGAAGATCCCATCACGACGAGCCGGGAAGTGGGAGAAGTACCACTGTTCCCCGCGATCGAAGTGCTGATCGAAATAGTGGATCTCTTTGCGAACGGGCGGCACGAAAGCCGGATGTTGCTGCAGGTACTTCTGGAGCGAGGTCGTCCCGGATCGCTGCGCCCCGACGATCAGAAGCTCCGGCTCGAGCGCTGTCCGGCCAGGTACGTACTGTCGAAAACCGATGGTTCGAACCAGCGCCGAGTAGGCGAGCCGTTCCGCCCGACCGCGGAGACGACGCGATACTTCGGGAGGAACGATGGTCATGAGAACACCTGACGTCCCAGCCTCGACGAGCGCACAGTCCCTATCCTATCTGTGCTCCATTCGAACCCGATGTACTACGGAGCGGTCCCGCCGAACGAGGTGCGGAGGTGTGGGGAGATTCGGCGAAGGTACGACGTCGACTGGCGGCGGCGGGAGCGGCGTGTTCGTCGATTGGTCGTTCGTTTCGATCTTTGCGTTCGTGACCGGCGAGCGCAACAGCAGAGCGGCAATGATCATCGCGAGAGGAAGCTGGATCGGCGTGTGCTCGTAGAAGATGCTCTGCAACACCACGACCACGACCGCGGCGTGCAACCACAGGCCCCAGGTGGTTCGTTGGCGCCAGCTCCGAGCGATCACATTCGCCCACCAGGAGAGGTACAGCAGCAAGCCGACAAGACCCTGGCTCACGAGGATCAACCAGACCTGTCCGTGTGTACCGACCGACGGGCCGGAGTCCTTGTCGGTTCGCTCCTGGGGAGAGCCCCACCCGAGGAATGGACGCTCCAGGCCCCGGTCGATCGACTGTTCGTAGAGGCTGGAACGGGCCTCGTCGCTGTGTCCGTTCTCGGATCGGTCGCCGACGACGTCACCCAGCGGAGTGAGCGCAAGGATCGCAAGGAACCCGACGAGTGGGATCAGCGAGAGAACAACCGTACGCAGCCGAAGGCTGGTGACCAGCCGGATGATCACATAGGCCACGCCAACGATGAGACTCAACCATAGACCGCGGTTGAGTGACGAGACGACACTGACCACCGAGAGTGCCAGCAGGATCATGACGCCCATGCGCGCGCCTCGTGTGGAGCGTCCGTGCAGCAACCAGGCGATCACCACAGGAAACAGGATCCCGAATGTCGACCCCCAGCCGTTGGTGTACGGGAACAGAGCAGTAGGTCGCCCCAACTCCCGTCCGAGTAGACGCGACACTTGGGCGAACTCGGGGTGAACGAGTTGATACACCAGAGGATTGGAGAACGCACGTTGCGGAAGGACCATCTCGAGTGCGCTCGAGAACTGGAGCCTGGGCAGGACCGCTCCGATCAGCCCGCCTACGGCCACGATCGACCACAGGCCGACCAGCAGCGAGATGACCCTCTCGGTGGAAAGGCGCCGACGGTCGATGTTGTAGACCCAGAGGAAGAGCACCGTCGCCGCGAAGTACACGCTGGCCCGGTAGGCGAAAGACGGGAACCTCGACAGTGACCCGAGCTGCGTCGTCGACAGCAATACCCATGCGAGGAAGGCCATCCAAAGCGCGAAACCACGCGGGACACGTATGCGATCAGCGTGGAGCAGGCTCGGAATCAGCAGGAGTGCGACAAGTGGATAGGCCACTGCGGACAGGCCGAGAGCCCACCACACCGGATACCCCACCGTGAGTGCGGCGATCGGCCACCAGACGGGGAGCAGCGGTCCGGACGTGCGCGCTCTTCTCGGAGTGCGGTGGAGCGCCGGCGCCGCTGCCGCGCTGCCGACGGTGGTCGAGGTCATGCGGCAATCGAATCCTGTTCGCTCGAATCCGATTGCCCGGTGTTGCGTTTGCCCGTCGATCGCCGCACCGTACGCCGCAAGCGCTGTCGGATCGTCGGGGCCCTTTCCACGACGGTCCAGCACCTCTGGACCCCTGCGCGTTCTGCGAGGAGCGCAGCGGCTTCGAGATCGTCGCGACGAGTCCGTCCCACTCGGGCAACGACCACCAACACACCAAGCGTCGCCGCCAGGTCGCAAGCGTCGGGGCTCGAGAGTACGGGGCGACAGTGGACGAACGCCGTGCCGTCACCCAAAGATGCAAGTTCCTTCTCCATGGCGTGGTCGATACCGTCGCGGTGCGCGCTGCGAGGAAGAGGGAGCCGTACCTGGACGAGGCCGGACCTCTCCGGCAGGGGGGTGTCGCCGTCATCCAGTGAGAGCAGCATCGTGTGCCGGCCAGTCTCGACGTGCGCGACAGCAATGTTGTCGATTGCCCGTGACGCTGCAGATTCGGGAACTACACCGGCCAACACGAGCGCTGATCGGCCGCCACCGGCCGCCGCGAATCTGGCCGCGGTCGCTGTCCGTTGCAGTGACTCGGGAACGTTTCCAGGCTCGAGCACGTCGAGCGTGAATGGAATTTCGCCGATCACATTGCCGAGAAGTCGTTGAACGTCGCCGGTGGAGCGCACCGACGGGTCGAGGCGGTCGACCACGAATGCCGCCACGAGAGCGACCAGCAAGCCGAGCGCCACGCTGACCCCGATGAGTGCCATCGCGGGGATACCCGAACCGCCCAATTCCTCGACGGTCGTGCTGGTGGTGACGACGCCCCGATCGAGTGGCTCGAGCAATAGCACGCTGGTGTCGCCTCGAAGCCGAGTGAGCTGGTTCTGCAGCACCGATACCAGTGCGGCGGCGGACGTCGCTGCCGGCGAGTCGTCCTCGCTCGAGGATAGGAGGTCGGTCTGTTCGCGCAGCTCGTCGGTGACGCGCTGGATTTCTACGGTGCTGCTGTCGAGACGAACGCGGCGCTGCTCCTCCAACGAGGCCACCCGTTCCTGCAAGTACGCCTCGGAGAGGCTCGCAGAGATGAGTCGGGCGGTCTCGGGGTCGTCAGCCGTCACAGCGAACGACAAGATCGGTCGCTCCGGCACGGCGCGAATCTCGACATCACGATCTAACGAGATGGAATCGTCAACCGGCCCGGCGACCCCCAACGCCGCGGTCTCGACACGATCGGATCGGGCGAACTCGACCTCCGGCTCGAGCGGCGGCAGTTGAACTCCGCTGAACGGCGGTGCGATCTCGGTGGTCGCGCGGTATTCAACAGCCGGTGGCGCCTGGCGATCGGCGATCAGAAGCCCGGCAGCCGACACGAGCAGCGTGACGCCGACGACGAGGAACGCACGACGTCGCACCACGGCGACATAATCTCCGAACTCGGTCGGCGCAGGTGGCGGAGAGCCGAAGTCGGTCATCTCAATTCCTTGGGCATGGGGGTCTCCTCGAGAGCGGAATCAGAGCAGGGCACCGAGCACCGTGCCATGGGGGTAGGCCGCTTGTTGCTCGGGCCACTGCAGCAGGAAGACATCGGTGACCGGTCGGATGAGGCGGGCGGTCATCGTCACGAGGTCGATGCGGTCGTAGACCTCGACGTAGACGGTGACCGTTCCGAACAGCCGCGACAACCAGAAGAACGGCACAGCAACGCCTGCTCCGGTGGAGACGATGACGTCGGGTCGTTCCTTGTACATGAGTCGCGCAGCCAGTGCGAGATTGCGAATGAGGTTCGGAATGTTGCGCGTGGTGGGAGTGAAGGCAAACCTCACTCTCTCGAATTCGAGGAGCGATCGCACCGACACGAGGTCGAAACTGACCCAAGAACGTTCGTGCTTCGCGAACCACGGTTTCAGGGCCCAGCACTGCGCCAGATGTCCGCCGCCCGATGTCACCAGCATGATGTGGTATTGCTCAGGGCTGGAGTCCGGGCGCCGACGGCGTCTGAAGCGTTGCGGAAGGCGTGGCTTACCCGGACGTTCTCCGAGGTACACCGCGCGATCAACCACAGCAGCAAACGCATCGATGGTGGCCTCGAGCTGGCCAGCATCACCGACTTGGCGTGTCCGTTCCGGCTCGGAGAGTTGAGCGTCGATGAGCGCGGTCAGCTGGTGCATGTCGTTGGCGATCACGACGTTGCCGCGATCCGACATGAATTTCGCGAAGCGCTGCTGGTGGCTGTCGATGTGTTCCCCCCGGCCGGGGTCACGTGGTACCACGATCGGCACCCGGCCGCACTTCATCGCATCCGTGATCGTCGCTGGGCCACCGTGGCAGACGACGACGGTCGCCGATTCCATGTACTTGGCCATCTCGGCAGGGGTGAAGTACGGCTCACTGTCGCCGTCGGCTGCGTTTCTCGACGTGCCGGTCTGGCACACCGCCCGGATCGGAATGCCCTCTTCCCGTCGGGCGCGGACGTAGTCGTCGACGTAGTCGATCAGTCGGTCGAACTTGTGGTGGTCGGTGCCGACGGTCACGAAGAGGTCGATGCTTTCGGAATCGTCGTCTCTCAGCACAATCGGTTCATTCGGTGTCTTCACATCCGCCATGCGCCCTCCCATCTATTGTCAGAAGATCCTGAGTGTCTTCTGGTACGCGCCGACAGCCGGATTGCCCGCTTGGTCAGTCATCGTCGAGTCGGCCAAGAAGGTGACCGTCGTCTGCGGCCCAACCGTCAGCAGGTCACAGTCGCCCGAGCACGTGCCCAGAGTCAGCGTGGTCGCGTCGCCGACGCCGCGCAACTCGAACGGTGATGCGAGGAACACCACTTGAGCGCCGGATCCGGTGATGAACCCGGGCGAACCTAGAGCGAGCACGCCGAAGAACGACGGGGCACTCAAGACGTCGTCGGATGCGCCGCCGTCGCTGAGACTCACGTCGATCGTCGAACGAATCGACGAGGCGTCGATCACCTCACTCCAGTCGACCGACAGGGTGTCTCCGGCCTCGGCGAGACCCGTCGTCCCGCTGTTCGACTTGCGAAAAGACAAGGGGACCGGGCCGGCCCCGTCGGAAGGTGATGTGAGAGCAAACGCAGCGTGATTCCCAGCAGCGTCCTGAATGGCGTTCGCTGCGTCGAGCGACACCTGCATGTCGCTCACCGCCGTCGAAGGCGCACCGACCCCTTCGACGATCAAGATGGATGCGACGTTGCCCGCAATCGAAACGCTGGTCAACTGCCCGCCCGACGGGACATTCATCGCCGACCAGCCCGAAAGACACGGTGCGGTGCAAGTGGCGAGCGGCTCGTCGAACTCGGCGCGAACACTGTCGACGAGACCATCTTGGTCGATGTCGAGCATCACCAGCGCGACGAGCGTCGGCGGTGTTACGTCGGCCGGATCGGGGATGCGCACGGTCGTGAGGGTGCTTGCCTGATTGTCCGTGGGATCGGCGTCGAGTCCTGTCGTGGTGACAGTCGCCGATGCAATGACCGTCTGCGGCTCTGCAGGCGCGACTGCGTCGACCGTCACCACGGCGATACCTTGGGAATTGACATCACCCAGGGTGCAGCTCACCGCCCCGATGAGCACGCTGCATGCGCCCGCCGAGGTGGTGACTCCCGCAACTGAGATCGGCGGGTCGAGTGCGAGTTCGAGGATGACACCGGGGGCGGCGTCTGGGCCGTCGTTCGAGACGGTGACGGTGTACTTCACAGTTCCCGAGACCTCGACCGGATCTGCGAACGGCTCGATGACGACTGACACATCAGCGGTGCCCGGCACTGCATCGACACTGGTCTGCACGGTGACGGCGTTGTTGGAGACGTCAGGATCGGCAGCGTCGGAGAGCAGCGCCAGCGTCGTCTCGGCCAGTCCGGCCGCCGACGCCGTGAAGGTCAACGAGACGTCGGTCGTGTCGCCCGCGTTGACGAGCCCGACCTCACAGGTCACCACGGACGTGGCCGGGTCGGTCAGACACGGAATGGACGACGACCACAATGCGAGTGCAGGCGGGACGGTGACGGTCAATTGGACGCCGGCCGCGCCCCGAGGACCCGCGTTGGCGATACGAGCACTGTACGTGACAGCGTCGCCGACCGAGATCGCGTCGGCCGATGTCGATGCAGTGATCGACAGGTCAGCCGTGGTGGGAGCCTGATCGTCGATGAACTGGGCGAAACCCTGCTGGTCCCGTCCCCCCACTCGATCGAAATCTCCGCTGATGTGGAGGTACGGGCCACGCGCATCGACATCGACAATGCCCTTGATGCCGTTGACCCGAGGATTCCAAGTGGGGTCGACCGCACCGGTGACCAGATCGACGCGAGCGAGTTGGTTGGTCTCGAAGCCTCCGATCTTGAAAAAGTGCCCTCCGAAGTACCCGAAGTCGCCACTTGCGGCGACGCCCTGGACGTTGCCGTCGGCGCGGACGCTCCAGAGTTCCTCGCCGGTGCTCCTGGCGAACGCGCCTGCCGTACCGCCAGGGCCAGCGCCTGCCAGGAGTATCCGGTCGCCGACGAGTTCGATGTCGAGCACCGGATACGAGGGGTGATCGGTGGGGAAGAGAGCCCCGGAGACGGGGTCGAGCGCAGCGAGTCCCCTCGCTGGGACACCGTTGACCGTGGAGAAGGAGCCGGCGGCGAAGATGCGATCGCCGTCAGCGATGAGCTTCATGACCCGAGCATTCGCGGCCGGTCTCCAGGTCGGATCGAGAGCACCAGTCTGCGCATCGAATGCGGCGAGACGGGTGCGCGGCTCGGTGCCGATGTTGCCGAAGAAGCCGCCGATGTAGACCTTGTCGGCGGAGGCAGCGACGGACCGTACCCCCTTGTCGGGAGCGGACGTCCTGAAGCCGAGGAGTGCGCCGCTCGCCAGGTCGAATGCAGCGACGTTCTTCCGGTTGACCGAACCCACCTTGCCGAAGGAACCGACGACGTACAGCTTCGCCCCGTCGGGCGAGACGCTCAACGCGTTGACCGTTCCGTTCACATTGGGATTCCAGCTGGTGGGAACACCTGTCGCCACGTCGATGGCGGCCAGTCGGTTCCGGCCGACCGACGTGCCGTTGCCGTCGTCGAGCGAGGTGAACTTGCCGCCGATGAACAGCGTGTCACCGCTCTGCACGACTGCGTTGACGAGGTCGTTGGCCTGCCACGTGTCGCTCGGCGTCACCGGGAATTCGGCTTCGGCGACACCTCCGACCCATGGAACGACTGCCACGGCAATCGCGAGTGCTGCAACCGTGCGAAGCAGTGCGCTCGACCGCAATCGGCGTTCGACTTGCGGCAAGCCCGAACGTTCACCGGCAAGCCGGCGCTGGTCATGGGCGGAGTTCATATCCGTAACGAACCATGAGCGGGAATGTCATCGCCGCGATCACCGCCTGTTGGCGGCCCGCCATGGTCTGCTTCCATGCGTCGTCGCCGCGCAGGGGAATCCAGCCTGATTGGTGGCGCATCGGGTTGCCGATCACGGTGTGTGTGAGGCCGAGTCGTACGCCTTTCGGCCCGAGGAAGTCCGAGAACGATGCATCGGCATTGACCCCGACGAGTTCGAGAATCCGTCGTAGGTGCGTTTCCGGGTTACGCACGAGATCCTCGTACCGAAGCAGGACATGGGGGGAGCCGTGCTCGACCACGTGCATCTCCGCGTTGTACGTGACATACCGTGCGGCGCCGCTGAACCATGAGTAGCGAGGCATGTAACGTGTCATATCGAGGTCGTCCTCCATGCGAACCTGCTTCATCCACGATGTCAGCGTGCCGCGCGGGTCGCGCACGAGATGCACGAAACGCGGTTCGATGCCCGGCGTCGCTTCAAGGAGGGCGGCGAACGAAGCGATCTTCGACGAGTCGACGATCACCTTGGCGCCCGACACCTCGCGCATCGCCCGGTAGAGGTTGGCCAGGATCTCGCCATACTCCGCAACCGCATCGTCGGTACGCGACCGGATCCCCTTGCGACGCACTGCGGGAAGATGCCACGGCTTGTCGACGAGCGAGCGGAGTTCGTCGAGGCGCACCGGATCCAGCTGGTCCCAGCCCCCGAAGGCCGTGCTGCCGACGGCTCCCCAGAACTCGCACTCGGCGAAGCGCTCTCCACAGCCGCACACTCGGTTCTCCACGAGACCGCGGAGGAATACGTCACGGATCTCCCCGACACAGACATACCCGTCGACGGCGCCGAGCATTCGCGACAGAAGCGTGCTGCCGCTACGTCCCCAACCGCCGATGAACAACGTGTGAACGCTGTGCGGATTTCTGCTGTCCATATCGCCTCGCCGCCCTCTCGATCCGAGTCACCAGAGTACCACCAGCGTCGGAGGACGGTCCGGGTGAATCCCCGGAATTGCGAGCCTCTTGACGCAGGCGCAACGGTCCGTCAAGTATCTGTCTGGATGTACCGTGAGCGGTCTCCGGAAGTGAATCGGTGCCCACCGAGGGTGAATTCCGGACCTCCGTTCGGCAACCCCCGGTGTACTTTGGGGTCCCAGCAAGGAGCTCCTCTTGTCTGATTGGAGTGCAGCGTGTTCCGGCCTGTCACACGCTGTCGTGTAATTGGTCGGTTGGTCACCGTCGTTGGGGCTTGGAGCGCCACAAGGAGGCGGGCTTCGAAAGCTGATGGCCGATGTCTCGATATGGAGCTGCTCGCCTACATCGGCGTCGACCGCGCCTGCCTGGTTCCCCGCGCCCGGGTCTCCAGGACCCTCGATCGAACTCCGGGGTACCCCTCCGTCATGATGCATGGCGTATGGAGTCCGCCACCACCGTCGAGTTCGCCGCCGCTGCCCGCACCCTCAACCGGGAAGCCAGACGGCGAGGATTGACCGGGCCGAGCTTTCGCTGCCCGCCTCGGCTGGTCGGTGTCGACCGGTCGATCCGTCGGCGGCCGGACGGCGCCGTCGTATCGATCCGCCTCAAGGGCCGCCCGCGTGGCGCGGTGATCGCCGACATGATCGAAGGTGTCGTCGTGGCCAACGGGCTGCGGCCGCCCGCCGCTGACCGTGTGCGCACCGAACTCTGGGCTGCCCTCGAACCGGCCGCCGCCACCAGCTCCGCCGCCTGAGCACCGGCGAACTCGAGTGAGGTGGGTCCCCGGATGGCAGGACGGGAGCCACCGAGAACGTCAGGATGACATCGCGGGTCAGACTTGCGTTGTCATCGGTTGCGGGGCGGTGCCCTTCACGCTGGTGCGGAACAGCTCGCGGCGGGCGCCGGGGTAGTCGTTGATCGCGAAGTGCTGGGTGGCGTTGTTGTCCCAGATCGCCAACATCTCCGGCTCCCAGCGCAGTCGACACGTGAAGTTGGGGTGCGTGGCGTGGGCGGTGAGGCGGGCGAGCAGCGAACGTGCCTCGTCGGCGTCCATCCCCTCGATACCGGTCGTGTACACCGAGTTCGCGTAGAGCGCCCGACGGCCGGTGCGCGGGTGGCGGATCACCAACGGATGCGTCTCCACCGCGTACGCGTCCTGCGACGGCGCGACGGTCATCGAGCTCTTCCCGGCGACGGCTTCGAGGTAGCCACCGGTGCCGTAGGCCATCCCCGCCGAGTGCGTCGCCCGCAGCCCCTCGATCTGCTCCTTCAGTTTGTCGGGCAGCGTCTCGTAGGCGAGGTGCTGATTGGCCCACATCGTGTCGCCACCGGCGCCAGGCACCTCGTTGGCGTGCAGCACCGTGTAGGCGGGCGGGGCCGTGAGATACGACAGGTCGGTGTGCCAGGCGTTGGCGAAGTTCAGTTCGTCGCTCGGTTCCTTGATCACCCGGATCACGAACGGCCGCCCGTCGACCGGAGTCACGTACGGCGTCACGTCCCGTCCGCCGAGTTCGTCGGTGAACGCCTCCAACCGATCGAGGTCGAGGTGCTGGCGAGGGAACGCGACCACGAGGTGCTCGTCGAGCAGCTGCAGGATCGATTCGATCTGCGCAGCCGACTGCGGCGCGCTCACGTCGAGTCCCCGCACGATCGCGCCGCACGAACCGGCCAGCCGTTCCACCAACATCATCCCCATCCTCGGACTGTACCGACCGACACCCACGGGCGAGTCCTTCAGGATCGGTCGTGCGGTGCCGATGTACGCTGCATGCACGTTCGTTGCGCC
>JBGTIA010000746.1:0-1624 GCA_041745835.1 Ilumatobacteraceae bacterium
GACGTCGGCACGCTCGTGCGCTGTTCGGACCGCGGCAGTACAGCCCGAGTCAGTACAGCCCGAGTCAGGACAGCCCGAGTCAGGACAGCCCGAGTCACGACAGCCCGAGTCAGGACAGCGCGGGTCCATGCACCCGGCGTCGGCACAGACGCAGTCGATCGACGGTTCACGTGTCGAGGGCGCGGCAGGCGTCGTAGAAGTCGTCCCAGCCGGGACGCTCCCGAACGACGGCTTCGAGGTATTCGCGCCATGCAACGGCGTCGTGTACCGGGTCGCTGACGACGGCGCCGATGATGCCCGCAGCGACGTCGGTCGAGCGCAGGACTCCGTCGCCGAAGTGCGCAGCAAGCGCCAGCCCGTTGGTGAGGACCGAGATCGCCTCGGCGGTCGACAACGTCCCGGTGGGAATCTTGACGCTGTTGCGTTCGTCTTCCGTGAGCCCAGAGCGCAGCTCGCGGAACACGGTGACGACCCGTCGGATCTCGTCGGCGCCGGCGGGCACCTCGGGCAGGGCGAGGGCGACACCGAGTTCGCCGACGCGCCGGCTGACGATGGCGATCTCCTCGTCGATCGTGGCCGGCAGCGGCAAAACGACAGTGTTGAACCGCCGTCGCAGCGCGCTGGAGAGGTCGTTGACACCGCGATCGCGGTCGTTGGCGGTGGCGATCACGTTGAAGCCACGGACGGCCGCGATCTCGGTGTCGAGCTCCGGGACCGGAAGCACCTTTTCCGAGAGCACGGTGACGAGCGCATCCTGCACTTCGGGCGGCATGCGGGTGAGTTCCTCGACCCGCACGATGGCGCCGCGTTCCATGCCCCGGTAGATCGGGCCGGGCACGAGCGCTGCAGTGCTGGGGCCTTCGGCGAGCAGTCGGGCGTAGTTCCAGCCGTAACGCAGCGTTTCCTCGGTGGTGCCGGCGGTGCCCTGGACGAGCAGTGTCGAGTCGCCGCTGATCGCCGCAGCAAGGTGTTCGCTCACCCAGGTCTTGGCGGTGCCGGGCACACCGAGCAGCAGCAGGGCCCGGTCGGTTGCGAGCGTGGCGACCGCGATCTCGACGAGGCGTTGCTGACCGACGTACTTCGGCGAGATCGCCGTGCCGTCGGACAGCTCCCCGCCGAGCAGGTAGCGCACGACGGCCCACGGCGACAGGTGCCACCCGGGGGGACGCCCGCGGTCGTCGAGCGACGCGAGCGCCGACAGTTCGTGCGCGTACTGGTGCTCGGCATGCGGACGCAGCACGTCACCGGACGGGACCGTTGCACTCATCGACGGTGACGCTACCGACACGTCGCCGCTCTGTTCCTGCTGCCCGACCCCGTTGCTGATCATGGTCAGGCGGCGGTACTTCGACCGGACCGGCTGGGTGGGCCGGTGGTGTGGATGCTGCCGTCGGGCAGGCGCAGGGTGAGTTCCCGGTTGGGTCCGAGTTCGATGACCCAGTCGTCGTTGTGGATCTTGGCGTGGTGCACACTGCAAACAGGCAGCAAGTTGTCCAAGTCGGTGCGGCCGAGGTTGCGCCACCAGATGATGTGGTGGAGTTTGCAGCGGTCGTAGCCCACGGTGCAGCCCGGGATGGCACACCCGCGGTACAGGCCGCGAAGGGCTCGGCGTTGTGCCCGGTTG
>JBGTIA010000747.1:0-2705 GCA_041745835.1 Ilumatobacteraceae bacterium
GGTGAACATCGGCGACGCCTTGCGGGCCTTGACTCCGCTCCTCAACCGGATGATCAAGCCGGACACCGACATCATTCTCGACATCGCCGATTCGGACCTCTGCACGGAGCTCGACACGTCCCACTTCGATCAGATCGTGACGAACCTGGCCGCAAACGCACGAGATGCCATGCCGTTCGGGGGCGCGCTGCGGCTGAGCGCCGAAGCGGTGCAGTACCCGGACCAGGCGTCGCCGCCGGATCCGAACGGCCAGTACGTGCGCGTCCGGGTCGCCGACACCGGCGCAGGCATCGATGCCGACCTTGTCCCCCAGATCTTCGAGCAGTTCTTCTCGACCAAGGCACCGAGTTTGGGAAACGGGGTCGGCCTGGCGACCGTCGCTCGTGTCGTCGAGCAGGCGGGCGGCGTCATCCAGGTCGACAGCGTGGTGGATGTCGGCACGACGTTTTCGATCTGTCTCCCGAGGTGTGCGTCGCCACTCGGATCGGGCACGACGACAGCGGTGCCCGCATCGAGCACCGGGAGCGGGCGAGTGATCCTCGTCGTCGACGACGAAGACGTACTGCGAACACTCACGGTACGAAGCCTGTTGTCGGCAGGGTTCGAGGTGCTCTGGGCTGCTTCGGCCACGCACGCCTTGTCTGTGCTGGCGGACCACCCGGAGCCCATCGATCTACTGATGACAGACGTCATCATGCCGGGCGGTTCCGGGCTCGACCTCGCCGACGATGTCACGAAGTCCCGGCCTGGCACTGCGGTGCTGCTGACCACCGGGTATGCCGATGAGGAAGTGCTCCGCCGGCAGGCGGCGAACGGCTGGTACCTGACCCTGAAGCCCTACCGCATCGCCACTCTGGTCACGCAGATCCACTCGATCTTGGCGGCCCCCAGGCAGTCGTGAAACTTCGACGCCCGTCGAGTTGGTCGGCCGATGCCTCGAACGGACGGCTCGGTACCCCTCACTGCCCCATACGTGCCGGTCGATGGCGCGCAATCAACCAGTGGTTGGGAGCCGTGCGACGCAGGTCGCGGTTCGGACCACTGCGTCTCGATGATGGCGTTGTCATTCGGGAGCTGGAGACGGAGTGTGGCAGCCACGTCGGCGACTGCGTCGCACGGCTACCGCTCGCGAGTATTCGATCCCGATGGACACCGCCGCGAACGCAGCTCGCCGGCGCTACTCGTCGGTCTTGGGCTCGCGGCTCCACAGCACGTCGAAGTCGCGTGCGATGTCGAGCACCTGGAACGCACGGCCGATGCCGACGCAGAAGCCGACGGTCACCGTCAGCTCGACGATCTCGGTGTCGCTGAACAACTCGTGCAGCCGCTCCCACATCGCGTCGTCGACGCCGGTGTGATCGATCGCGAACTGCTCGGCGAACTCGGCCGCCAGGCGTTCACGCGGCGTGAAGTCGGGATGGTCGTGGTACTGGTGGACGTGCTGGTACAGCTCGTCTGACATGCCTTGCTGCATCGCCGATGCAGCCCGAGTGTTCAGTCAAACGTGGCACTGGTTGAGCTGCGCGATGCGCATCCGCGCAACCTCGCGTTCGCGGATCGGCAGGCTCGATCGCTCGTACACCGCCTCGCTCATGGCGTGCAGGCCGGCGCCCATGTGCGGGGCGAGCTGCCAGATGCGCGACGCCTCTTTGCCCTCGCCGTCGGGAATGTCGACTCGTGCCATCAGCGTGCCTTCCTGGTCGTGACCGGTGTGGCGTCGACGAGGTCGTCGACCCACCGATGGAACATCTGGTTGCCGGGTTCGTTGCGTCCGAACACGAACTCGGTGTTCGCTCCGGACGCGAGCGCAGACTGGATGCCGAGGCCGGTCTTGTAGTCCTCTTCGTTCACGACCCACTCGAGGAAGTCGGCGCGCTTGATGGTCTCGGCGCGCACCTCCTCCGAGGCGCTCTTGGCGATCAGGTGTGTCTGCACGGTGCGCGACCGATCGGCAGTGGGCCCGGGGAAGAGCTGGCTGACCATCGCTCCGCCACCCCCGTTGCCGGCGACCGAGATGTGCGGGAACACGGTGTGCACGAACCCGACGTACTTGGCCGGCACCCAGTCGGCTGGCTCGATGTCGCGCAGTTCCGGCGTGACCCGGCGGGCGAACGCGACTCGCTGGTGCGGTCCCCACGCGTCCCACGTCATCACGTTGCCCATCACGTCGAGGCCGAGGGTGTCGCGGTGCAAGATGTCGAGGTGGTACCCGTCGACGTAGCCGTCGAAGGCGATCTTCCAGTTCGGGCCGACCAGCACCCGCTCGTCGAGGAACTCCATGTCGGCGAGGCACAGCTGGTCGAGTGCGGTGTCGTACCCGCCGAGCCAGCGATCGAGGTCGAGTTCGGCGTCGGGACGAAGCACGACGAACACCAGGCCGCTGCGCTCCTCGCACGGCAACTCGGTGAGGCCGTGGGTGTCGGTGTTGACGTCGCCGAACTTGCTGCGTCCCGAGACCCCGACGAGTGTGCCGGCGGTGTCGTAGCTCCAGGCGTGGTAGGGGCAGGTGAACCGACGGGCTTGACCGCAACCGTCGGCGACAACGAGTGCACCGCGGTGACGGCAGGCGTTGATGAACGCTCGGACCGAACCGTCGGCCTGGCGCACCGTCAGCACCGGCACACCGGTGATGTCGATGGCGCGGTACGAGCCCGGGTCGGGGATGTGCGCACTCATCGCCGCAACGACCGGCTTCGAGCGGAAGA
>JBGTIA010000748.1:0-3431 GCA_041745835.1 Ilumatobacteraceae bacterium
GGCGGCTCGTGCCGCCGCGGGTCGTGGCGGTCGCCATTTGGGAGAGGAACGGCGGATTGCCGATCACCAGGTCGAATCGCTGCGCCGGCCATGACACAGCGAGGGCGTCGGCCTCTCGGAGTTCCGTCGATGCGGGCAGCGCGGTTCGTGCGGACGCGATCGCAGCTGGGTCGATGTCGCAGCCGCTGAGCGTCGACGTGGCGTCGAGATTGTCGAGACGTCGTCGGGCCGCTGCGAGGAACCGGCCGTCGCCGCACGACGGGTCGAGCACGGCCAGCGAACGGGACCGTCGATCGACGAATTCGGGGGTGAGCACCGACTCGACGACGGTCGCCACCAGATCCGGCGGGGTGTACCAGGCACCGAGCTGTTTGCGGACGCTGGACACCCGCGCAGACTACGTGCGACGCGGCCTGCTTCCGGCGGGCCTTGGAGTGGCGGGCGCCGGGCCATCTACAGTCGTCGCCGTGAACGTGACCGCGAGCGGCGGCCCCCCGTCGGCTGCCAATGGCACGAGTCGCTACCTCGACTTCGACCGCCACGCGTGGTCCGACCTCCGGGCTGCCACACCGCTGACGCTCGCCGAGCCGGAACTGGAACGCCTCCGTGGCATCAACGACCGCATCGACCTCGACGAGGTCGCCACGGTGTACCTGCCCCTCAGCCGACTGTTGAACCTGTACATCAGCGCCACCCAGGACCTCCACCGCGTGTCGGCCACGTTCCTCGGCACGATCGCACCGAAGGTGCCCTACATCATCGGCATCGCAGGAAGCGTCGCCGTCGGCAAGAGCACGTTCGCCCGCATCCTGCAGGCGCTGCTCGAACAGTGGCCCGACCATCCCAAGGTCGACCTGATCACCACCGACGGTTTCCTGTATCCGAACCGGGTGCTCGAGGAGCGCGGCCTCATGAACCGAAAGGGCTTCCCCGAGTCCTATGACACCAAGGCGCTGCTGGCGGTGCTGCGCAGGATCAAGAGCGGCTACGACGTCGTCGAGGCTCCGGTCTACAGCCACGTCGTGTACGACATCGTGCCCGACGAGCGCGCCACGGTCAGCGGCGCCGACATCGTGATCATCGAGGGGCTCAACGTGTTGCAGACGCGCAGCGGTGCGCCCGAGTTCGTCAGCGACTACTTCGACTTCTCGATCTACGTCGACGCCGACGAAGCCGACATCGAGCGGTGGTACGTCGAGCGATTCCTCGCACTGCGGGCGTCGGTGTTCCAGAATCCGGACTCGTTCTTCCGGTTCTACGCCGACCTCAACGACGACGAGGCCATCGACACCGCCAAACGCATCTGGCGCGAGATCAACGGTCTGAACCTGCGCGAGAACATCGAGCCGACTCGCGAACGAGCCTCGCTGATCGTCCACAAGACCGGCGACCACCGCGTCGACCGCGTGCAGTTGCTGCGGTTGTGAGGAATCCGGAGGACCCGCAATGGACACGCTCACCGATCACGAGATGCTGCGGGTGGCCGCCGACCTCGCCGATCGCGAGTCGATGCGCACGTGGCGAAGCGACGACCTCCAGGTCGAGGTCAAGCCCGACGGCTCGCCGGTGTCGGCAACCGACAAGCTCGTCGAACGGCTCCTGCGCGAACTGCTCGCCGAGCACCGCCCCGCCGACCGCATCATCGGCGAGGAAGAAGGCGAGACGGCAGGCGAGGGCGACGGCGAGTCCGGTTCCCGGTGTTGGGTGCTCGATCCGATCGACGGCACGCGAAGCTACGTGGCCGGGCGACGCTCATGGGGAACGCTGATCGCGCTCGAGATCGACGGGCAGCCCGTCGCCGGGATGGTGTCGATGCCAGCCCTCCAGCGGCGCTGGTGGGGCACGGTCGACCACGGCGCCTTCTCCACCGACGAGCACACACCGGCGCCTCGCGTGGTCGCGGTCAGCGACGGGTCGGATGTCGAAACGATGCGTTGGTCGAGCGGACCGATCGTCGACCAACTCGTCGGCGACGAACGGGCACAGGTCGACTGCTTTGCCGGGCTCGGCCGCTACGTACCGGCGAGCGAGTGGACCACGTATCCGGCGCTGATGGTCGCCGACGGCACGCTGGAGATGGCCATCCACTTCGGCCAGCACTGGGACCACGCTGCGCTCGCCGCCGTCGTGGTGGCCGCCGGCGGTGCCGTCGACTACGGCACGCCCCCGGCCGACGGAGCCCGCTTCGCCGCTACCTTCACGAACGGACAGATCGCCCTTCCGTGACGCGCCCGCAAACCCGCGCGAGCGATGAGCGAGAGGCCCGTATGCGGTCGCTTCGCTCATCGCTCACGGGGTTCCGCGGCGAGCGATGAGCCAACTGTCCGTATCCGGGCGCTTCGCTCATCGCTCACGGAGTTCCGCGGGGACGTTCACAGGCTGGTGAGGCCGAGCCAGAGGGGGACGTCGGCAATCGACGCGAGCTCGACGACGTCCTCGTCGTGGTGGTCGACGCGTTCGTGCTCCCAGGTGATGTGGTACGGCACGTGGATCGCATGGCCGCCGATGGCGAGCACGGGCAGCACATCGCTGCGCACCGAATTGCCGATCATCAGGAATCGATCGGGAGCCACGTCGAGGCGCCGAACGATCTTCGCGTAGGTGTCGGGATCCTTCTCGAGGACGATCTCGATGTCGGTGAAGTGATGATCGATGCCCGAGGTGGTCACCTTGCGGGTCTGGTGCACCAGATCGCCCTTGGTGATCATCACGGTGCGCACGCACGGCGACACCGTTGCGAGCACCTCGCCGACATGGGGCAGGAGATGCACGTCCTCGAGCAACATCGAACGGCCGAGGTCGATCAGGTCTCCGACGACCGCACTCGGAACCCGGCCCTCGGTGACGGTGATCGCCGCGCGCACCATCGACAACGTGAACGCCTTGACCCCGTAGCCGGTCACCGACAGGTCGGCACGCTCGACGGCGCGCAGCGCTGCATCGACGTCGACACCGTCCGCGGCGTAGGGCCCGACGAGTTCGGAGAAGCGATGCTCGGCGTAGGTGAACGAATCCTCGCTGCGCCACAGGGTGTCGTCCGCGTCGAACGCAACGACGTCGAAGTGGTCGATCCGGCGGTTCACCGGTGGATCGCGTTGAGGTAGTTGTAGACGGTGATCCGGCTGACGCCCATCGCGTCTGCCACGTCCTCGACGGCGCGGCGGAGGATGAAGGCCCCACGTTCGTCGAGCAGGCGCACGGCTCGCTGCTTGTCCTCTCGAGACAGCAAGGGAAGCCGGGCGCCCAGCTCTGCTTCGACCGCGTCGATCAGGCGATCCAGCGCGCCGTGCAGCGGCGGCATCCGAACCCCCGCCACCGTGTGGCCGTCCCACATGAGCGCTACGTCGCTCGCCTCCATGGCGTCGGGGGCGACGAACGACGCACCGACCGCCTCGACCACCGGCTTCACCGAGCGGATCAGCGGATGGACC
>JBGTIA010000749.1:0-4349 GCA_041745835.1 Ilumatobacteraceae bacterium
TGTGGGAGTGGAGTTCACGGCGCGCAGTCGCGTGCCACGATCGAGTTTGGGCAGCGCGACGCGACCCGTGCGCTGGAGCTCAACGATGCCATAACCATCGAGCAAATCCTCAAAATCATCGAGCTTGTCGGGGTGCCCCTCGAGGCTCACCGTCAGCACCGACTCGGCGACAGCGAGGATCTTGCCTTCGAAGATCGTCACCAGTTCGACCACCTTGGCACGCTGTTCGTCGGGCGCCTTGACCGTTGCGATGAGCAGTTCGCGTTCCACCGATCGACGAGGGTCGAGCTCGGAGATCTTGACCACATCGATCAGCTTGAACAGCTGCTTGGTGATCTGCTCGAGCGGCGTGGACTCGACGTCGACCACGATGGTGATGCGGCTCATGCCCTCGTCCTCGGCGGGAGCAACGGCGAGCGAGAAGATGTTGTAGCCGCGGCGGGCGAACAGACTCGACACCCGTGCGAGGACGCCCGGTCGGTTCTGGACGAGCACCGACAGGATGTGGTGATTGAGGGTGTGGCCCCCGTACTGGTTGATGGTGGTCATGACTTCAAGCCCTCGGCTCGGTCTTGCTGGGTGGGATGGAGGATCAGGTCGTCGTTGCTGAAGCCGGCCGGGACCATCGGGAAGACCTTCTCGGAGGCGTCCGTGCGGAACTCGATGACCACGCTGCGGTCGGTGATCGAGTTCGCCTTCTCGATCGCCGGGCCGACCTCTTCTGGTGATTCCACCAGGATGCCGACGCAGCCCATCGACTCGGCCCACATCACGAAGTCGGGGACCTTGGCGTTCAGGTACACCTCGGAGTAGCGCTCGTCGTAGAACATCTCCTGCCATTGGCGAACCATGCCGAGATAGCTGTTGTTGAGCAGCATCACCTTGATCGGCAGACCCTCGACCGTGGAGGTCACGAGTTCCTGCGCTGTCATCTGAAAACACCCGTCGCCGTCGACGGCCCAGACGTCGCACTCCGGCTTCGCTGCCTTCGCCCCGATGGCAGCCGGAATCGAGAAGCCCATCGTGCCGAGCCCGCCAGAGTTGACCCACGTGTAGGGCTCGTTGAACTCGAAGAACTGCGAGGTGTACATCTGGTGCTGGCCGACGCCCGAGGACACGATCGTGTGGGGCGCAGCGAGCCGGTTGAGTTCCTCGATGCAGTACTGCGGCTTGAGCGCGGCGCCGGGCTCGGACTGCTCGTAGGTCAGCGGGAACTGCTCGCGCCAACCCGAGACCTTGCTCTTCCAGGCGGACGTATCGGCCTGGGCCGTGCCGGCGGCGATCATCGCCTTGATCTCGGAGATGATCTCCTCGATCACGTACTTGGCGTCACCGACGATCGGGACCTCGGGTCGGCGGACCTTGCCCTGCTCGGCGGGATCGATGTCGACGTGGATCACCTTGGCCTGCTGGGCGAACGCGTCGACCTTGCCGGTGATGCGGTCGTCGAATCGGGCCCCGAGGGTGATCAGCAGATCGCTCTTCTGCATGGCGGTGACCGCCGTGGCGTTGCCGTGCATGCCCGGCATCCCGAGACACAGCGGGTGGTCGTCGGGGAACGCACCGCGCGCCATCAGCGTGGTGACGACGTAGCTGTCGATGAGCTCCGCCAGATCGCGAAGCGCCTCCGCGGCACGCGCCTTGAGGATGCCGCCGCCGGCGTAGATGATCGGACGTTCGGACGCCATGATCAACCGGGCGGCCTCCTTGATCATGCGAGGATGACCCTTGACGTTGGGCCGATATCCGGGCAGCGAGTCGAGTACGTCCTGATCGGTCGGCCAGTGCCAGGTCATCTCGTTCTGGAGGACGTCCTTGGGGACGTCGATCAACGTCGGGCCGGGGCGGCCGGTTGTGGCGATGTGGAACGCTTGGCGCACCGCCATCGGGATGTCGTCGGCCGACATGACGAGTTCGTTGTGCTTGGTGCACGAGCGGGTGATGCCGACGGTGTCGCACTCCTGGAACGCGTCCGAGCCGATCGCTGCGGTCGGGACCTGACCGGTGATCGCCACGATCGGCACGGAGTCCATGTAGGCGTCCATCAGCGGCGTGACGAGGTTGGTCGCTGCCGGTCCCGAGGTCACCATGGCGACGCCGGGCTTGCCGGACACGTGGGCGTACCCCTCGGCCATGTGGCCCGCACCCTGCTCGTGGCGCACCAGGACGTGACGGATCGGGCTCTCCATCAACGGGTCGTAGGCGGGCAGGATGCAACCGCCCGGATAGCCGAAGATCAGTTCGACGTTCTCGTACTCGAGTGCTCGGATCAGCGCCTCGGCGCCGGTGAGTCGTTCGGTCATGTCAGTGCCTTTGTGTGCTGGTGTTCGCTCTGGGGGAAGTGGGTCGGAGTGGAGGCGGGCCGGGTCTGTTGGAAATCGTGCCGAAAAAGCAAACGACCTCCCGTCTGGGAGGTCGGAGCACGCGCAGCGGTATGCCAGCGTGCTACAGGATGAGTACTACGAGCAGGTTGGGGAACTCGGGGGTGGTCGTAGACACGGTGTTCATCATAGTCCTCATCGGCGCGCTCGGGGCAAGTCATGAGTGTTACGCCGTTGGAGGGGCGATCTAGGGTGCGGCCATGGCTGCAACGTTGATGGACGGCAACCTGCTCCGAGACGAACTCGTCGCAGCGATTCGCGAGCGTATCGAAGCGGCGGGCTCCCCTCCGGTGTGCCTCGCCACGGTGCTCGTGGGCGACGACGGCCCCAGTCAGCGCTACGTGAAGATGAAACACCAGAAGGCCGCCGAGGCCGGGTTGGCGTCGCGACACGTCGATCTGCCGGCGACCGCCACCCAGGACGAGGTGGAATCGGTGGTGCGGGAGCTCGCCGTGGACCACGACGTGCACGGGATCCTCGTGCAACTTCCGCTGCCTGACGGCCTCGACCCGGAGCCGGTGATCGACCTCATCCCGCCGGAGAAGGACGTCGACGGGCTGACGGAGCGGTCGATGGGGCGGTTGGTCCGAGGGCGTCCGGGACTGGTGGGCTGTACGCCGCTCGGCGTGATGCGCCTGTTGGAGCGCTACGACGTCGCGACCAGCGGGAAGCGGGCGGTGGTGATCGGCCGGTCGACGCTGGTCGGCCTGCCGTTGTCATTGCTGCTCGCGCGCAAGGGCGTGGACGCCACGGTGACGCTCGCTCACTCCCGGACCCCCGACATGGCCGCCGTCGTTCGTGAGGCTGACATCGTGGTGGGCGCCGCCGGCCAGGCGCGGATGATCACCGCCGACATGATCAAGCCCGGAGCGACCGTGATCGACGTCGGGGTGTCGCGCACCGAGTCGGGCATCGTCGGCGACGTCGACTTCGGCCCGGTGTCCGAGGTGGCGGGATTCATCACGCCGATGCCTGGCGGCACCGGCCCCATGACGATCGCCTGCCTCCTGGAGAACACCCTGACCGCCGCCCAACTCCAAGGCGCCTTCCCCACCTGACGAAGCGTCAGCCGGCGATCCGGTCCTCCGGGACCCGACCCCAGCGGACCGGTCCTCCCGGACCCGACCCCAGAGGACCGCGTTGCGACCCACTGCGCCCGAGCTCCTGGAGCACGGCAGAGCGAAGCGTGGCGAAACGCTCGGACTCGGCGGTGCGCACTCGTCCCTGCCGCGCCAGCCGGCGGACCGAACTCTGGTCGCTGAGGCCGTACCTTTCCGCAAGTTCGGCGGTCCCGGCTGCACGGAGTTCGATGGCGAGGGTGATCACGAGCATGCGCAGCGATCCGAGGCGCAGTTGGTCGAAGTTCACCAGACCCGCGACCACGATCACCGCCCGTTCGATGTCGTCGCAGGTGGTGGTGTCCAATGCGGGCAGGTTCCCGTGCACGAGGCGATCGGAAGGTTGCGGCGTGAGCACGAAGTGGAGATGGTCCTCCGGCCCGCTGAAACCCGCGGCGACCGTGTCGGTGACCAACCACTGAGGGGCTGTCCGACGGTCCAGATAACAACCGAGGCTCGACCATCGGTACGCAGGCAGCGCTCGGGGAGGGACGATGGCGAGTGGGTTTCGGTGGATATAGCGCGCCGACCAGCTGAGCTGTTCGTCGCTGGTGATCGGAACGTTGCAGAACCGACCTGTGAACAGTGACCCAGTCCGCTCGACCCGTTCGTTGTACGCCGCGCCGTAGCGCCCGCACAACCGTTGCATCGCTTCGGACAGTCCACCGTCCGGGGCGTGGACAAGCAGGTGGAAGTGATTGGTCATCAACACATACGCATGGAGGCTGACGTCGAAGCGCGGCAAGGCTTCGCCCATCAGTTCCTCGAACAGCACCCGATCCCGGTCGGCACTGCAAATGTCTTGCTTGTCGGCGCCACGGTTGTAGACGTGGTTCCACTCGCTGCGGGT